>DJPE01000026.1 GCA_002439705.1 Christensenella sp. UBA6420 | reverse complement strand
TTCCGGTTTGAAACCTTCGAAGTCGGAAGTTATTTCCGCGATGTTGCTTACCGTGACGGGGTCTTTAACGGTGACTGCTTTCTGTCCGTCCACTACCTGAACGAAGAAAGGATATACGAGAATACCGCCGCCCGCCTGAAGAGCCTTGAAGCCGGTTTCTTCGTTCGGGAAGGCACTGTAAATCACGTCGTCGCGTCTTATATACTTTTTGTAGTCGGTGTCCTTGTAGTAAGGGTCGTCGGCGTGGTCTTCGTCCACGTTCAGTTCGTGACCCTGATGTCTTACGGTGTAAGCGGTGGTCTTGTTGGCTTTTTTCAACGTCGCCGCAAGGAGTTCGTGTTCGGCAGTGGTGGGATAAGGACTGTACCTTTCGGCGGGAACGGCAGCCGTGCCTACGTCGCTTATTGTGAAGTTATAGGTGGATACGTATTCCGCGTCACCGCGTTTAATAAGAGCGGTTTTTATGTACAAACCTACGGGAATATCGTCGGAATTTACGCTTATTTCGAATTCGGCGATGGTTTCGGTGTATCCCGTGATGGGCTGAGCGACGTCCTTTCCCATTTCGGAAACGTTATCGAGAGTGTATTTGCCGTCGGACAGGTAAAGAATATCGTCGGCTTTCAGAAGAAGGAAAGGATTATAGAAATTTTCAAACAACTCGCTCGACACCGTTTCGGATATGGTATTATCGGCGGTGTGACGGATTAAGGTAATATTACGCTTATTTTTACCGTAAACGTAGTCATAATAAACTTCTCCCGTCGCTTCGTCGGTTTCGGTCTGCGAAATCATATTTTCCGCGAAAATGGTTTCTATAATAAACGATTTGTTCCATTCGGGGTGATTGGCTACGTCGTAGGAGTATCTTCCGTCGATACGCATGTATTTTTGCAGGTTGGCGAAAGCCGCTGTCGTCATAGTCCTGACAAACACGGGTTCCACTTCCGCGTTGAGAGAGTAAGCGAAAGACGCTCTTCCGTTGGCGACGGAGATAAGAGAGCCGTTTACTTTAATTCCCGTCACTTTATAACCATCTTTTGCGGCGACGGAAACCGATACGGTCTCTCCGTCCGCGTAGGAGTCGCCGTTGGCGGGTGCGCTGACCGTTAAGTCGCAGGCTTCGCTTTCCGCAATTTTCAAAGTAACTTTTTCGAAATTTACTTTGACGACAAGGTCGCTTTTAACGGTGATTTTCAGAATATATTTTCCGCTTTCGTTTTCAAGGGAAGAAGTGACGTCTTCGTCGTTTACGGCGACGGAAGAAAGGTAGAAACCTGTCTTCGGAGCGATCTCCAAAGCTATCTCCGCACCGTCGGTAAGCTTGGATAAATCGACTTCGCCGACAAGAGATACCGAGCCTTTTTCGGCGTCGAATTCTATGCTCCCGGAATAGGTTTTGTCATCGCATGCGAACGCCGTAACCGTCAGACAAACTACGACTATCGCAAGTAAAATCACATTAATTTTCTTCTGCATAAATTTTCTCCTCAATCCGACTTTCGCGTCGGAATTTAATAGTAATGCGTGCGTTTCCGTTAAACGCATAAGTTTCCATTATAAAAA
The DNA here is from genome assembly GCA_002439705.1 of Christensenella sp. UBA6420. GTDB lineage: Bacteria > Bacillota > Clostridia > Christensenellales > DTU072 > CAG-1782. The sequence continues at coordinate 9,485 of DJPE01000026.1, read as the reverse complement.
TGTTCAATAATTATATAATTAAAGCCCTGTAAAGTCAACAAAACCGTATGTGCTCAAAAGTAAAAGAATAGTAAATCATCGGTAAATATTGCAAAAATATTATTAGAAATCGCAGCGGATTTTATTACGCTAAATCGGTAAATTTTCGGTCGGAATTTTCTTAAAACGCATAAAAATCAATAGGGCGAATTTAACGGACGAAGAGAGTTTCCGACGGCTTTTACCGTAAATATAAAAATTTTACCGTAAAAAACTTTGTACGCACGATATGCGACAGGGCAGCGGAAAATAAAGTAAATTTTCGATTTTCGCACGTCGGAATTTTCGCAAAAAATCGCCGATTTTGAAAAAAATAGTTTTATGCAGTATAAACGCAAAAATATTCACAACCAAAACGATTGCGGATGCAGTATTTTTTTGATATAATATCATTCACCGAAATATCCGTTGTTTATATTTTATATAAAATACGGCGGAAACGGCGGTGAATAAAAATAAAAGACGGTAAAATCCGTTGCAATAGACCTTAGGGGGTTTTTGATGAACAGTAACAGAAGAAAATACGGCGCGTGGCTCGTCTCGATAATAATCGTTCTGACGGCGTTCGTCGCGTTTAACGTTTTGTGCGTAAGTAACTTTTACGCCAACGCCGTTAAAGCGGGGAATGTAGAGCTGACCGCAAACAGATTCTTTACCGTGGACGGTATCGAAGGACTTTCCGAATTGAAGAAGGCTTACTTCAACAGTAACGTGACTTCGGCGGATACTTATACGACGGCTTCTTACGACGGAGACCGCTGGATAATAGTAGAGTTCGACGGCGACACCCTTTACGACGCGTTCGAAAAGAGCGGTTACGCGAGTTTTTCCGAATACTGCGCCACCGACGCCGCGGACAAACTTAAAAACAACATTGACGAAAAGCACACCGAGTTCCTTTCGGAATTGGACGAGAACGAAATCGACTATCAGTTCAGATATTCCTATTCCACTTTCAATAACGGCATAGCCGTCAAGGTGAATTCCGGCGCGTACAACGTAATAAGAAAAATGAACGGCGTAAAGAACGCGTATTTTTCCGAAAGATACGCTCAGCCGAAAGTAGCTACCGTAAACGACGCCAACGTTTATACCACGGGTATTTACGACTCGTCCGACCTTGATTTCAAGGGCGAAGGAATGGTGGTAGCCATACTCGACACGGGGCTCGATTATTCTCACGAAGCTTTCCAGAATATGCCTTCCGACGCAAGCAAATGCTGGTCGAAAGAAGACGTCGCGGCGAAAATGGCGGCAAGCACCCGTTTCAACGCGAAAGCTACCGTAGACGAAGTTTATTACAACCTTAAAGTGCCGTTTGCGTACGACTACGCGGACGACGACCCCGACGTTTATCCGTCTTATTCCACCCACGGCACCCACGTAGCCGGTATAGTGGCGGGTAAGAGCGACTACGTCGTAAACGAAGCCACCGGCGAAAAGTTCATCGGCGTGGCTCCCGAAGCTCAGCTCGTAATCTGCAAGGTGTTCACCGATAATCTCGAGAGCGACTCCTTGGGCGGAGCGGACACCACCGATATTCTCGCCGCGGTAAGCGACTGCGCGGAACTCGGCGTGGACGTAATAAACATGAGCTTAGGTTCTTCGTCAGGTTTCGCAGACGAAAAGAGCAACACCGTTCTTAACGAAATCTACGCAAGAGTAAAACGGGCGGGCATAAGCCTTGTAGTAGCCGCCAGCAACGATTATTCTTCCGGTTTCGGCGGAGGTAACGGAACCAACCTTGCCACCAACCCCGACAGCGCGACGGTAGGTTCTCCGTCCACTTACGACGCGGCTTTGTCTGTCGCTTCCATCAACGGACAGAAAGCTACTTACGTTCAGGCCAACGACGACGAAAATCAGGTTGCGTTCATCACCACTTCTTCCGACGAAAACGGAAACGAATATAAATTTACCGAACTTCTTTATCAGGTTGCGGGCAAGGATTACGCTACTTACGAAGGGAACCTTAACTTTAAGTACGTGGTAATCGGCGGCGTGGGGCGCGCCACCAACTACAACGCGGCTATAAAGAGAGAAATCAACAACAAAGACGGTTACGACGGCGTAATCGCTCTTATAAAACGTGGCGACACAACCTTTGCGGAGAAGGTTCAGACCGCTATGAACAACGGAGTGGACGCCTGTATCATTTACAACAACGTATCCGGTACGATAAGAATGTCCCTGGGCGAAGTGGAAAATCCCGTGCCGACCTGCTCTATCAGCATGGACGCGGGCAAAATCTTCGTCGATAACGCCGTAAGAAGCGTAGGAACCATTCAGATTAACAAGAACTTTATGGCAGGTCCGTTTATGTCCGACTTTTCGAGCTGGGGACCCTTGCCCGATTTGCAGTTAAAGCCCGAAATCACCGCTCACGGCGGAGAAATCACGAGCGCGGTACCCGGCGGATACGATATTTACAGCGGTACGAGTATGGCTGCCCCGAACATGGCGGGCGCAGTGGCTTTGCTCCGTCAGTACCTTAAAGAAAGCAACCCCGGACTTACCGGTACGGAACTCACCGCGAGAGTAAATCAGGTTCTTATGAGCACCGCTACCATCGCGAACAACGAAGAAGGCAATCCTTATTCGCCCCGTAAACAGGGCGCCGGTCTTGCCGGTATCTACAATGCGATACACACGGAAAGTTATCTTACCGTTCTCGATGCCGAAGGTAAAGAGAGAGATAAGACCAAGATAGAACTTTACGACGACAAGCAGAAGACGGGAGAATACGTCCTTAACTTCGTCATCAACAATATTTCCGGCAAGACGGAATATTACGACCCGAAAACTTACGTTATGACGGAAACTTTGGCTTCCGATAACAAGACCGTCGCCGAAAAAGCTCACATGCTCGACGACAGCGATATTACTTATTACGTCAACGGAACCGCGCACAGCGGCAAGATAGAAGTCCCCGCCAATGCGAAACTCTCCGTAAAAATCGTTATAAAATTGAGCGCGGCGGCTAAACAGTATATAGAAACCAGCTTCGCTAACGGTATGTACGTAGAAGGTTTCGTGTCTTTGGTGGCAGACGAAGCTGCCGGCACGAAAGTTACGATAGGTCTTCCGTACCTTGCTTTCTACGGCGACTGGAACGACGGACCTTTGTTCGACTACGACGAGTACGAACTCGCCGAAAGCCAAAAGGACACGGGCGTACCCGAAGAAGACAAACTCAAAGCCAGCGCTGCGGAAACCAGACCGCTCGGCAGATATTACGACGACCAGTATATAATCGCTCTCGGTTCTTATCTCTACTCGATGGACGAAAGCGAAGTTCAGATTTATCCCGAAAGAGAGAAAGCCGCCGTATCCATGTTCGATACGCAGAGCCAAAGAACCATTTACGAAATGTATATGGTATACGCGGGATTGTTGCGTAATGCGGCTTATATGACCGTCACCGTCACCGACGCGGCCACGGGTAACGTGGTTTACAGCGAAAGACAAGAAAACGTAAGTAAGTCTTACGCAGCCGGCGGCAGCAATCGCGGCGCGATAATAATGATGGAAATGAAGCCGAGTACCTGGGGACTTGCAAACAACAACACTTACTACGTATCCTTACAGGGAGAACTCGAAGGGGTTTACGGACAGGAAAGAGACGAGAAGGTGACCAATCCCGAAAGAGGAACTTTCGACTTCCAGTTCACCGTGGACTACGAAGCTCCGCAGGTTCTCGACTACCGTATCCGTTTCGATTCCTACAAGGACGAAAACAAACAGATAAAATACAAGATTTATATGGATGTGGACGTCTTCGATAACCAATACGTCATGGACGTTATGCCCTGCTATATAAAACAGGATAAGGGCGGCAAGGAAGTACTTACGCTCGCAACGCAGTATCCTATCCCCGTATACGGAGCCAAGGGAGAAACGTCTACCGTTTCTTTCGAAATTACCGATATTTACGAAGATTACGTCAAGACGGGTAAACTGTACCTTGCGGTAGACGATTACGCGATGAACCAGGCTACCTATGTGGTTTCCGCTTCCGCAGCTATCGACTATCCCGACGAAGTAATACTCGCCACCGACGAAAAACTCGTCGACACCGGCAGAACGGGAAAGAACGCGTCGGGCGACGGTATGGAATACAGAATTTACGAACTTTCCATAGCTCCGAACGAAGTTTATAAGCCGTCTATGGCGATTACTCCCGCAAGCGTCGCGTCCAGAAGTTTGTCTTACTACGTTAAGAGCGGCAGCTCCTACGTCAAAGCCAACGAAGAAGAAATCTTCGGCTCGAAGAACGGTATCGCGACTGTATATCTCTGCGACGTAGAAGATTCCGCTTCGCAGATAATTTACGCACGCATAGACGTGACGGTAGAAGGACAGGCGAAACAGCTTTCGAGACTTAACAAGATTACGTTGGAACCCGTTGCGAACGGAAAGAACTACGTAGTTAATCTCGACGGAACTTTACCGACCTTCGAAATGTACCCGAATCAGACGGCTCAGTTCAAAGTTAAAGCCGACCCGTGGTATTTAAGCAACATATCCTACGAATGGACGTCGGCTAACCCTTCCGTAGCCAGCGTGGATAAGATAGGTAATATCACTACCCACAAGAAAGGCACTGCGATAATTACCGTTTCCGTCGTCGGCAACGCCACCGCAAGTAAGAGCGTAAGCGTAACCGTAGACGACGAATACAGAATAATAAACTATACGTTGTACGACTATTACGGCGGAGAAAACGTGGAAATACCCGAAAGCAAGAACATTATGTACCTTGACGAAGAGTGCTTCCAATACAACACCACCATCAAGAGAATAGTCTTCCCGTCGACTCTTACCGAAATACCGAAAGAAGCGTTCAAAGGCTGTACCAACCTTGAAGAAATCGTAGTTCCCGGACAATGTATCGTCATTCACAAAGAAGCGTTCAAGGGATGCGAAAAGCTTAAAAAGATTACTTTCGGAAAGTTCGTCGATAAAGACAAGATAGAACACCCCGAATATACCGCCGCGATTACGATAGGCGACTATGCGTTCAGCGGTTGTACTTCTCTCGAAATCATCGAAAACTCCAAGCGTCTTACCACCGTAGGCAACGGAGCTTTCGAGAAGTGTACTTCTCTCGAAACCATCGACCTTACCGAACTCAGAGTTACCGGTAAGGGCGTGTTCAAAGGCTGTACCAAGTTAAGTAACGTAGTAACCAACGAAAACACGAATATCGGCGAAGATATGTTCAGCGGCTGCACCGCTTTAAGAACGTTTGACTTTTCGGGATCTTATATAAGCGCAGGCGCGTTCAGCGGAACGGGGCTTACCGAATTTAACTTCACCGACAAAGCAAACCTTACCGGAATTGCGCAACAGGCTTTCGCTTCTACCCTTAACCTTACTTCTATTACTCTTCCCGCAGGAAGTTACGCAATAGAAAGCGGAGCCTTCTCGGGCAGCGGTATACAGACCGTCGTTCTCGACGATAAAGCGGATATAAGATTCAGCACCAGCACTCCGTTTACGGGTTGCGACAGGTTCGGTAAATTTATCGTTACCGACGGCAGCGTCAACTACTCCGTGGGCGACGGCTCGACCGTAAACGATCTGGGCGTATTATATAATAAGGATAAGGCCGAGCTTATCGCGGTACCGACCGGAAAGACCGTCGTTAAGGTTCTCGACTCGGTTACGAAGATAAGAAACGGAGCTTTGAGCGGACTTAACGGACTTACTACGTTCGACGCGAGCGGCGTTACCGAAATAGGGGAATACGCTTTCGCCGGCAGCAGCGTGACCGAAGTTACTCTTTCCGAAGCGTTGACTTCGCTCCCCGAAGGAGTGTTCAGCGGCTGTTACAACCTTACTAAAGTAAACGGCCTTAATAACGTGACCGTCGTCGGCAGCAACGCCTTTAAGGACTGCGGCAGACTGACTTCCGTCAATATTCCCGAAGCCGAAGAAGTAGGCGATTACGCTTTCGCAAACTGCGGAATAAGAGCGTTCGTCGCAAATAATCTCCAAAAAGTCGGCGCGTCCGCATTCAGAGAAAGTAAGATTGCCGAAGCGAACTTCCCCAACCTTACCGCTATGGGCGAAAGAGCATTCTCGAATATCTCCGCTCTTACGAGCGTAACTTTCGGCGGCGTGACCGAAATGGGCGATTACGCTTTCTATAACAGCAACAATATTACCGACGCCACCTTCGGCATCGGAACGACTTTGATAGGCGATTACGCTTTCGCTTCCAACGAGATGAGAGAAGCGTTGACCGACGTATCGTTACCCGACAGCGTGACCTATATAGGGACGGCGGCGTTCATGTACTCCGATAATCTTACTTCGATAAATCTTAGCGGAGTCAAGACGGTAGAAGCGTTCGCGTTCAGATACGCTTCCAAGTTATCTTCCGCCGATTTAAGCGGAATAGAACGCATCGGAGCCCGCGCGTTCGACCACACCGCGTTCACGACGGCTAATCTTGCCGCGGCGGAATACGTAGGCGAATACGCATTCTTATCCGTACCTTTGACGAGCGTTACGTTCGACAGCCTTAAAGTAGTGAGCATAGGCGCGTTCGTCGATACCAAACTCACTACGGTGACGCTCCCCGCAAGTTTCAACGACAGAAACTACGTTTACACTTGGGATAAGCTCGACGAAAAGGGCAGAGTGGAAGAAACGAGAAGCAGAAACGAAGCTTCTTACGGCGCAGGCGCGTTCAGCTATATCGACACCCTTAAAGAAATACGCGTAGCGGAAGGCAACGAAGGCTTTAAGTCGATAGACGGCGTACTTTACTCGGTGGTTAAGGTTACCGAAAACGGAAAAACGGTCGAAAAAGGACTTGTTCTCGAACAATACCCGACCGCAAAGGAAGGATTAAGCTACGTCGTCGCCGACAACACTTTGGAAATCGGCGCGTACTCGTTCGAAGGGGTATCCACGTTGGAAAAAATAACCTTCCCGTATACCGTTAAGTCCATAGGAAGCTACGCTTTCTTCGACAGCACCGTAAACGATTACACCTTCAACAGCGTTCAGGCTCCCGCCCTTAAAGCGGAATACGTGGACGCAAGCGTTTATCAAAACGCCACCACGCAGAGCGAATCCTTCCTTTATCAGATATTCGGTACTGACAACAACAACAAATGTATCGGCGGAACCGTATATTACGCAAACTTCTACGACTACGTAGGAAGAAGATTATACGCGGATATGTTCCCAAGCTACGAAGCTCCGAGCTTCGGACTTAAAGTAACCTATCCGAAGAACGGAAAGGGATACGACACGGTAATCTGGAAAAACTTTTTCGAGACCGTGACCGTGACCGACGAAATACTCCCCGACGACACCACGCACGAAGCTATCGCGGCTATCGACAATATTTCTTCCGTCATGAGCAACGAAGCCATCGCTGCTGCTGCCGATATGGCTGCTCTCGAAGAGATAAGCGAAGTTGTTAGACAGGCAAGACTTGCGTACAACAAAATTACGTCCACCGAACAGCTCTCGCTCGTAGCAGATAAAAATAACGTTCTTCTCGCCGCCGAAAAGGCGTTGAGAGATAAGAAAGCCGCGTTGGGTTATCCCGTGAGCGTGGACAGAATAGAGCTCGCTCAGATTCCTACCAAAATTCATTACACCGCAGGCGAAAGTTTCGACCCGACGGGTATGGTGATTAAGGTAATCTATCAGGACAGCTCCGAAGTTCTCGTTTCCGCGACGGAAACCGTTATCGACAAGACGGTTCTTGCGGAGGGAGACGAATACGTCACCGTAACTTACACCGAACGCGGACAAAGTTACAGCGTGCAGGTATTCGTAAACGTAGTAGCCGGACAGGACGACGGTCCCGTCATCCCCGACGACAACGGCGGTAAGAAAGGTTTGTCCACGGGCGCTATCGTGGGTATAAGCGTAGGCTGCGGCGTAGCGGTTCTCGCAGGCGTAGCCGTAGCGGTAATCCTTATTCTCCGCAAGAAGAAAATAGGAATTTTCGGCAAAGCTAAGTCCGAAGATATAGTTTTCCCCGAAAAGGAAATCACGGCTAACGAAAATACCGAAGCGGAAAACGTTTCCGAAACGGAAAATAAAGACAACGATACTAACGAAGAAAAATAATCGACAGGTGATAAGGTGAAAAAAAGAATTAAAAACACAATCGTTTTGGCAGTACTCGTACTGGTCGCGGCTATGGTTCTGTCGGCGTGTTCCGACGGCGGAAGCCAGGCTTCGTACGACTGTCTGGTCACGTTTAACTACAACACGGGCAATATGTCCACCGTGGCTAAGGACCAGTATCTCGGCGTAAAGAAGGGCGGAAGAGTAATTATTCAGCCCGGATATTCCAACGATTTTACGCTTTACGATATATCGGGATATTACGTTGAAGGGTGGTACCTTGCGGAAACCGACGAAGACGGTAACGTTCTCGACGAAGACGGCAACGTTTTCGACGCAAACGCGGAAATTGCGGACAGAAAGAAAGTTAAACTCGCTACGAAGTGGAACTTCGACACCGATACGGTGGAAAAGAGCGTTACGCTTTACGCTAATCTCGTCAAGAGTCCTTCCGTCGTCTACAAAGACGGACTTACCGGCGAAGTAATCAAGACCGACTCCTGCCGTGTGGGCGAAGCGAAATCGAGACCGAGTAACGTAGTCGCGCCGAAGAAAGACGGCTACACTCTGTACGATTATTATTCGGACGAAGCGATGACGGAAAAGGTAGACTGGACGTCGTTCGTTATGACCGCGGAAGACGTTACCGTTTACGTCAAGTTCATCGAAGGTAACTGGACTATCGTAAACAACGAAAGAACCTTCAATACCGCTATCGCAAACAACGGCAATATTTATCTCGACGCCGATCTGGACTTTTCCGGCGCTACCGCGTGGATATCGAGAAGTTTTAACGGAACCATCAACGGCAACGGACACAAACTTACCGGAATAAGCGTTGAGTTCGAAGGGACGAAGACCGATAAAGACGGCTTCGGCTTGTTCACCACGCTCAGAAAAGACGCAAATATCTACGACCTTACGATAGAGAACGCGGAAATTAAGTTTACCGCGCAGTACAACGGGACGTACCTTGTCGGCTTCATAGCTTACGAAGCGGAAGAAGGAGCTAAGTTCAATAACGTGACCGTCAGCGGTAAAATAACTTACGACGGCAGAAAGTCTCTTTCGACCGAAGTCAATACCTGGATAGCTATAGATAACACCGTTTCCGAAGACGTGACTAATACGGATTATTCCGCAGTCACTGCCGAGGAACTTAACTAAAATAACTTTATGAGAAAATAAAGGAGGCATTATGAAAAAGACCAAAAAGATTATCGGAATCATGTTTGTTTTCGCTATGGTCGCGATGCTCGCCTGCTTACTTGCCGGCTGCAAAAAGAACAAACAGACTTACGATACGGAAACCCGCGCCTTTTCTATGAGTATTTCTACTCCCGACG
>DJPE01000058.1 GCA_002439705.1 Christensenella sp. UBA6420 | reverse complement strand
CCCGCATAACGAGTGGTCGGAGTCGTTTGGTCGGATTTACATCATTTCAATTACCATCTTATCCGCAATCAGCGCAATGAGTTCTCCGTTAGTGGGTTTGTCGCCCTTGGAATATATTTTTATGCCGAAAATGGCGTTTATGTTTTCTATTTTGCCGCGGCTCCAGGCTACTTCTATGGCGTGGCGGATGGCACGTTCCACTTTGCTCGGAGTGGTCGAGTAGTATTCGGCGACGGTGGGGTAAAGTTTTTTCGTGATGCTGTTTACTATGTCGGGTTGGTTAATGGCGAGTTTTACCGCGGTGCGGAGATACTGATAGCCTTTTATGTGCGGGGGAATACCGGCGCGTATAAAGATATTGCTTAACTTTTCGTCTATGGACTTAGTGGACGAAGTAAGGCGATATTTTTCGGGCAGGGGAAGAAGAGAACGGACGAGAGCGGCAAGGTCGTTTAATGAATACGGGCGCGCTATAACGGCGTTCGGTTTTAACGCGTTAAGCAAGGCGGTTTGCTCAGGGGTATCGTCGTAGGTAAGAATTATTTTCGCGCCGTCGTCTTTTGCTTCGTTGTAGATTTCTCTGAACCTATTTACGTTCATATCGAGAACGGCTACGTCGAAAGTGTCGAGTCTGTCGAAAAAATCATCGTCGGAACAGACGAAAGCGTCGAAATCGGCGTTCGTAAAATAAGCGGAAATTTTGTTTCTCAAAAATTGTTCTCTTTCGCAAAAGCATACTTTAATATCGTTCATAACAAGCTCCAAAAATTTTTTTCAAGCGGTGTAACCCGTCTGAAAATATAATATCATTGCAGAAAAACACTTGTAAATGCGATATTCAGGGGCAAATTAGCGTATAAGAGCGTACGATGTCTATCCGTGTCGAAAGGACTCGGATTGTAAAAAAACAAGACTAAGAGTAGATTTTTTTAGTCTTGTTTAATTGAAATTGTCTTGAAAAGTATTAAGGAAAACCGCTTTTCTTATAGATATAGTATATCCGTAACTCCGAAGCGTCGACTTCGGAAATTAACGCCCGTAGGGCAATTAACGCCAAACTTCGGTTGGCAATTAACTCCGCGCGGCGGGAATTAACGCCCGTAGGGCAATTATGGCGGTTATCTTAATTTTATCACCTTTCCGTATTCTTCGCCGTCGAAGGCGTTGACGGAGAACAGAACGTTTTTGTCCTGCGTGGTAAATCTCGCAGTTATTTCGTCGAAGTTGAATTCGAGAGCGGTTCCCGTATACTTATATCCGAAGAAGTTTTCTTTTGCCGAATGTAACTGGGTATCCGCCCGTCTTCCGCAGATAACGGACTGATACGCCGCTCCCGTCGCAAGAAAGTCGGGAGTTTCGCTTACCGCCGTACCTTTATAGTTTTGCTGATAAAAAAGGGGCTTGCCCGCTTCGTATCCTGCGTTTATTTTATATATAGTGTGCAGGTGTCCGCTCAGCATTACGTCGGGCGCTATGACGTTGAGTCTTTCGTTAAGGCTTACGAGAGAATCAAACATATAGGTCCTGTCGTAGTCCGTTATGGCGGTGTTTATATGGCTTATCGCTATCTTGTATTCCACACCTTCTGCGGCGTATTCTGTGTCCTTGTTTTCGATTATTTCGTCAAGGAAAGCAATCTGTTCGGCGCGGTAGCCGTCGTAGAGTGCGGTGTTATAAAATTCTTTCCAGCTATCGTCATGGTCTTCGCCCATATCGAGTACTACGCCCCATACGTTTTGCAGGCGGAAAGTGTAATAGAACTTCTCGTTTCGGCTCCCGACGTAGCGGTCTAAGTATTCCGAATCGTTACATTTCAGTTCGTGATTGCCCCTTGCGAACACTACGGGGATATTGCCGCCGGTGGATCTGTGCGCAAGATTAAGTATCCTGTGAAGCTGGTCGGACGTGTCGAGAAAGTTGACGTGGTCGCCGGCAAGGACTATAAAGTCGGTCTTGTCGCCGAAGTAGGAAGCGGCTTTTACGGGGGCGTTGTTGTAGTCGTGGGTGTCGGTAAGGACGTAAGTCTGTATTCCGTCCGACGGGTCTACGGGGCGGAAAGAATAAGTCTTCGACACGGTATAACCGTTAAGCCCCGAAAAGCCCTGTTCGCTCAGCATAGCCTGCGATTTTACCGTGTAGCTTTTCGCTTCGTCCAGAACGGACTGTTTTACCGTGACTTTATGCACGGTGGTGTCGGTGCGTTTTTGTCCCGCGTACTCGTCGTAATAGCATTGTCCGTTTATTTCCACCCAACCGGAGCCTTTCGCTCTCGTAGTCCACACTATTTGATATTCGTCTTCCACCGCGTAGACCGCCGCTCCTTCGGTGTTATAGTTTATCCGTAAGGACTTAAAGTCGGTAAAGCAAAGTATAGAACCGCCTACCAAAACCACGCAAAGGACGATGGACACCGCCGTTTTGCCCTTAAATTTAAGTTTGCCGTGGAAGAAGATAAGATACACGACTATCGCGATAAACAGGTATACGGCAAGGATTTTCGCCGTTTCCAGAAGGAAAGTTTTGTAATACGTGAGCATCGCGAAAAAGTATCCGAGCGAGAAGAGCAGAGCTATAACGTTATAACAAAAAGTTATATAAAAAATAACTTTGTTGTTCTTGTAAAGTAAAATTACGAGAGACAGAACGGAACTTACTATAAGGAGCGCGCCGAGAATATACGGCAACGCTTTGAAGGTAAAATATCCGATAAACCCGAGCATCGTGTGCATCGAAAGGTATATTGCGGTAGCGAGCAGAGCCATTACCGCGTTCACGATAAGAGCGACTTTATTCGAAGCGAATTTATCAAAAAACTTTGCTGCTTTGTTCATAATTTTCTCCCGTCAGTCGATTTTTATTTTTTGCATTTTACGTTCGCGGTAGACCGTCCAATAACGGAAACCGATTTTTTTGGCAAGTTCCGCCGCATCCTTATACATTTCTCCCACGCGGGCGGTAAGGTGAGCGTCGGAAGAAAAACAAACGTTTTCTCCCCCTAACTCTCCGTATCGAGCGACGATTTCGGCGGTGGGCATAAAGTCTTTCGACTTTACGTTGCTGTTTAGTTCAAGCGTTTTATTTTTGTCGATAATTTTTTTGAGTATTTCGTCTATTTTGTCGCCGAATAAGGATAAAGGCATACTTTTATCTTCGTACGGAGCGTTTTTGCGGACGAAACCTAAATGGGTAATCGTATCGAAAGAGTAATCGGCGTCCACGCTGTCGGACACGCAACTAAGGTACTTTCCGTAGGCTTCTTCCTTAGTTCTGCCGTCGAAAAATTCTTTGTTGTAGCAGTCGAGACCGTTCACCGTATGCACCGAATTTATTACGTAGTCGAACTTGTCCAAAGGGAGTTTTTTATAGTCGGCTTCGGCAAGGGGAGAGTAGCCCAATTCTATTCCTACGGCAAGAAAAGGATATTTGTTTTTCATTTCCGTCACCGCGGCGAGATACTTTTCTACGTTAATCTGCCTTACGTGGATGTACTTATACAGTTTAGCGTAGTCGCGGTCGCAGTGGTCGGTGAACGCCATATAGTCAAGGTTAAGTTCTTTTCCTTTTTCCGCCATATCGACGGCGGAAGACCTGCCGTCGAAAGAAAATTCGGTGTGAGTGTGACAGTCTATCATAGTTACATTTTGTCGGGGGCGGAGATACCGAGTAGGCGTAAGCCTTCTTCGAGAACTATTCTTACGCATTCGGTAAGAGCCGCACGGGCGTTCTTTATTTCGTCCGTTTCGTTGAGAATTCTGTTGTTCAGGTAAAACCTATTATATTCTCTGCACAAATCCACTAAATAGCGGGATAAGTAGCAGGGTTCGTATTTTTCTATACAGTAATTAAGAACTTCGGAAAACTTGTTGAGAAGTTTTATTACCGCCGCGCTTTCTTCGTTGTCGAGACCGGTAAAGTCGGCTTTTTCTACGTCGAAAGAGCCTACCTTTCTTATTACGCTCTTGCAGCGAGCCACGGTGTACTGAACGTAGGGGGCGGTTTCGCCGTCGAAATTGAGTACCTTGTCGTAGGAGAAGACCATATCTTTAATGCGGTTATTGTAGAGTGCGGAGAAGATTACCGCGCCCACGCCCACTTTTTCGGCGACTTCTTCCTTGTTTTCAAGGTCGGGGTTCTTTTGAGAAATTATATCAAGGCTCTTTGCGACGGCTTTGTTAAGGACGTCTTCCAGAAGTACGACTTTTCCGTGACGGGTACTCATAGCTCCGTCTTCCAGGCTGACCATACCGAACGCGACGTGAACCATATCTTTCGCCCAGTCTTTGCCCATAAGTTCCAACACCTTGAAAAACTGTCTGAAATGTAAGTTCTGTTGGTACGCGACTACGTAAAGACACTTGTCGAAGTCGTAAGTTTTTTTACGGTAGAACGCCGCCGCAAGGTCGCGGGTGGCGTATAAGGTTGCTCCGTCGGCTTTTACGAGTAGGCACGGGGGCATATCGTACGCCGACAGGTCGACGACTTTCGCTCCGTCGCTTTCTTTAAGGAGTCCTTTTTCTTCCAGCTCGTCGAGTACGGGTTGCATTTTATCGTTGTAGAAACTTTCTCCGTTGTAGCTGTCAAAAGTTATGTTAAGACGCTTGTAAGTCTTCTGAACTTCTTTAAGGGTGACTTCCTTAAAGAGATTGAATAAGTGCGTGGCTTCGGGGTCGCCGTCTTCGATTAACTTAAAATAGTGCCTTGCTTCGTCGTTGAGCGCGGGATTTTTTTCCGCTTCGGTGTGGAAACGAACGTAAATTTCGGTAAGAACCGACATACCTTTTTCGGCGAGTTCTTCTTCGCTGCTCCAACGCTTGAATGCAGAAATAAGTTTCCCGAACTGCGTTCCCCAGTCGCCCAAATGGTTAATACCGACGGCGTTGTAACCGAGTTTTTTGTAAATCCTGTACAGACTTCCGCCGATTACCGTCGTAAGAAGATGCCCTATGTGGAATTGCTTTGCTATATTTACCGACGAGTAGTCGATACATACGGTCTTGCCGTTGGCGGGTTCCTGCCCGTAGTCGGAATTTTCGGAAAGGATTTTCTTTACCGTCTTTTCCGCCAAGCCGTCGTTGTTTATTTTGAAATTGAGATAACCGTTTACCGCGGTTATTTCCGAAATAAAATCGGGTTTTTCGATGGACTTTGCCAGTTCGTCGGCTATCGCGACGGGGCTTTTGCGCAAAGCCTTCGCGAAGCGGAAACAGGGCAGCGACCAGTCGCCGAGTTTAGGGTCGGGGGGTGTCATAAGGAAAGATTCCGTCTGTTCCGCGGTTACGCCGTCGATTTTTATTAGTTCGGCAATTTGTCTTTTTACGTCTTGCGCCATAGTTAGCTCCTCTTAGATATATTGTTGTCTTTAATGTCGTAAACGGTAGCTCCGACAAAGTCGGGCGACACGCTCGTAGCGGTCACTACCGTCTGTATTCCGTCGAGATTTTCAAATAACGCTTTTTGTCTTTCGCCGTCGAGTTCGCTCGCCACGTCGTCGAGTATAAGCAGGGGATATTCCCCCGTGGAAAGATAAAAAGAGTCCGTTTCGGCAAGTTTAAGGCTTAATGCGGACGTACGCTGCTGACCTTGCGAGCCGTATTTTCTTACGTCTATCCCGCCCGCCGAAATTTTAAGGTCGTCGCGGTGGATTCCTACCGTGGTGTACTCCAACCGACAGTCCTTTTCGAAGTTCTGTTCGTACAGGGCGAGAACGGAATTTTTTACGTCGTTTACGTCCACGTCTTCGGTTTCGTACGATAAAGTAAGTCCTTCTTTGTCGCCCGTTATTTTACGGTGTCGGGCGTCGGCGAGCGGACTTATCTCCGCTATGAACTCCAACCGCTTTTTTATGATAAAATCCTGCAACTCGGCAAGTTTTACGTTTATTATTCCGCACATATCGTTAAGCGACGGGCTTTGACGATAGTTCTTTAACAGTTTGTTCCGCTGAATAAGCAGGCGGTTGTAGTCGTTCAGTTTATAAAAATAGAGTTTGTCGCGTTGGCATAAACTCATATCTATGAACCGCCGTCTGTCGGCGGGCGATTCCTTTATAAGCCGCATTTCGTCGGGGGAGAAGTAGACGGTGTTGAGTACCCCCATAAGTTCTCCCATGCGACTTATGGGAAGTTCGTCAATAGTAATGCGCTTCTTGCCCTGCTTGTCTATGCGAATGTCTACGGTGTGGGAAGAATACTTTTTTTCCACGCGTAAACGGATACGCGCCCCGTCCGAAGCGTTCCAGTTTATAAGTTCCTTGTCCTTCAAGCCTCTCGCCGACTTGCCGACCGAGCAGTAGAATATGCTTTCGGCGAGGTTGGTTTTACCCGCGGCGTTCTGCCCGACGAGTACGTTAAGTCCGTCGGAGAATTCGCAGTAAAGGTTTTCGTAACTTAAAAAGTTTTCGAGATACAGCTTCGATACTTTCAATTTTTGCTCCCTTGCGTAATCTCCGTCTATCTGTAATCCGCCAAAGCTCTGCTTACTTCGCGGTTAAGCTGTTTTTCTTTAAGGGCGTTGCGTTTGTCGTGCAGTTCTTTACCCTTAGCCAAAGCCACTTCCACTTTGACGAGCGACTGCTTGAAGTACATTTTCGTCACGACTATCGCGTATCCTTTTTGCTGAACCTTACCCGCAATGCGGTCTATTTCCCGCTTGTGCATAAGGAGCCTGCGCTCTCTTCTCGGGTCGGGGTTATAAAAGCTCCCCATTTTATAAGGGGATATGTGGGCGTTTATAAGGAACAGTTCCCCGTTCTTTACTATTGCGAAACTGTCTTTTAAGTTCACTCCGCCGTTTCTTATACTTTTCACTTCGCTGCCCACGAGCTGGATACCCGCTTCGAAAGTTTCTTCGATAAAGAACTCGTGATAGGCTTTTTTATTCGTGGCGACTACCGTCATAAATACTCCTTAACGTACGCGTACGGACGCACATATAAAAAATTTTATCATACAAAACGTTTTTAATCAACACAAACTAATCGTGTCGGAGAAAAACCGAGTCGAAAAAGATGTTTTTTTCGCGTACGGACAATAAAAAACCCCGAACGGCAGGTTCGGGGCGTCAGATACAATATTACGTTTCGTATCTTACAGCGCGTTTTTGAGAATTTGGAACACGAAGAAAAGGATACTGCTTACGAGAATGGCGGCTGCTATTCCTACCGTCCATCTCTTCAACTTTCCGTCGAGACTTCTCGCCTTGTTCTTGCCGAAGAAGGATTCCGTGCTGCCGGTAATTGCGCCGATGTTGCCCGAGTTACCTTGTTGGAGAACTACGATTACTATCATAGCGATGCTCAAAAGCACCATAATTACCATAAAGATTATAGAAAAGACGGTATAAACTGTGTAAGCCTGAACCGCCGAAAGCATCAGATTCAACATATTTCGCTCCTAACTTAGATATTATGCTTAGCTATTCTACCATGAGAATAATTTTTTTTCAAGTATTTTTAGCTATTTTTCTCTGCCGCCGTCTAAAATATAACTTCCGCAAAATACTTGTCCGCCAAAAGTACGGGGTGGAGAGATAATTTTGCTTCCCGTAGTCCTTCGTCGCCGCAGTCTTCTTCGCGGTTTATATACGTTGCGTTTTTTGCGTAGCGGTTTGCGAAAAGGTAGTTTATCATCGCGTAAGAACCGGGGTAGCTCCGCAAAGCCTTTTCGTAGTGGACGTAAAGGGTGTCGCCGACTATTTCGCCGAAACTTACCGCTACCACTTCGTCGTCAGCTTTAAGCACACCGCCGTATTGTCCTATTTCTTCCGCTTCGTCGAGCATACGGAAAAACAACTTTTTGTCTTCCAGAAACAGCTTGTTGTCGCTCTGTTTTTCTTCGTAAAACTTTTCCGAAAAACTAAGAATTTCGGGTACGAGTCCCGCTTCGAACGGTAAGAAAACGTGGTCGGGATAGTCTTTTATGAAGCGGTTGACGTGGTTTTTCTGTCCGTGGTATTTTTTGCCCGAAAGAGTTTTCAAATCTTCCGCAAGGTAGATATAGTCCGACCAGTCGCGGTCGTATTTTACCGAACAATTGAATTTACTTTGCAGTAAGTCCTTTTGTCTTTCCGACAGGTACGAAAAGGATAAAGAAAGATTGTTTTTTTTGCAGTATTCCGCTATTTTGTCGAGAGCGTCGCTATCCGCCCCTACGGGGAAATTGAAGTCGGCTTTGTTTTCGGAAATGCTCGCTATATACAGAGTGTCGTTTTCCACAGCCATATATCTTCCGTCTTCCACGTCCCAGGTAAGGATTAGCCCCGGCGTGTTTTCGCAGATTCTTTCGGGATTATCGCCGAGAAAGGTTTTAAGTGCGTCTTTATCTTGTAATGTTATTTTTTTGAAATTCAGCATAGTAGTTTTATTTTACTATGGATTTTCGTTTTCGTCTATAAGATAACGAAAAGATTTTCTCCGTAAATTCCGTATCAAATTAAAAATTACGGTCAAAAATAGACGGGGGGAAAAAACGATGAAAAAGATTTTCAGAATATTTTTACTTACGGTAGCCGCGTTTTTCGTACTTATTAACGCCGTAGCCTGCGGCGAAACGGAAAAACCGTTAAGGCTTCACATACGAGCCGACAGCAACGAAACGGAAGCGCAGGACGTAAAACTTAAAGTCCGCGACGAAACGGTAAAGTTTCTTACCCCGCTTTTGTCGTCTGCGAAAAATATCGACGAAGCGAAAGAAATTTTCGTAAAAAACGCCGCCGCGATAGAAAAACTTTGCGACGAAACGCTGAAAAGAAACGGGTTTAATTACGGGGCGGAAGTACTTATCGGGCGGGAATATTTTCCGTCGAGAAGTTACGGCGGAAAGGTGTATCGCGACGGGTATTACGACGCCGTAATAATAAATTTAGGCTCGGGCAAAGGGGATAATTGGTGGTGCGTCGCTTATCCGCCCCTTTGTTTCGATTCCGACGAAGGGGAATACCGTTCGGCAATCTGGGATTATTTTAATTCAAGGAGAAACGATGACTGAGAATAAGAAAAACTGTAAACTTAACGCTAACGTAATAAATATCGTCCTTACGGTAATTTTGCTTATAGCCATGGCGGCCACGGCGGCTTTTACGCTTACCGAACTTATGTCGGGCGACGAAGCGGAAGCCGCTACCGTAATAAAGCAGGGCAGTACGGGGCAGACCGTACGTACCGTTCAGACGAAACTGAAAAATTGGGGCTACTACACGGGCAGCGTGGACGGAATATTCGGTTCCGCCACGAAAAAAGCCGTAATGTACTTTCAGCGGAAGAACGGACTTACCGCCGACGGAATAGTGGGCAAAAAGACCGCCGCGGCGATGGGAATAAGCTTGTCTTCGGGAAGCGGAGCTACGGGCAGCAACAGTAACGACGAGTACCTTCTGGCAAGGCTCGTTTACGGCGAAGCCCGCGGAGAACCGTACACGGGGCAGGTGGCGGTAGCCGCCGTGGTCCTTAACAGGGTAAAAAGTTCTTCTTTCCCGAACACGATAGCGGGAGTCATTTACCAGTCGGGAGCCTTTACCGCGGTAAGCGACGGACAAATAAACCTTACCCCAAACGCCACCGCGTTACGTGCGGCGAGAGACGCCATGAACGGTTGGGACCCCACTTACGGTTGTCTTTTTTATTACAACCCGAAGACCGCTACCAGCGCGTGGATACGGTCGAAAAAAATAAATCTGACGATAGGCGACCATGTTTTTTGCGTGTAAGGAGAGAAGATGAGTAAGAAAGTAAAGATAGTTTTGATAGTAACGGGAGCGGTATTGTTACTTGCCGTTATCGGGCTTGCCACCGCTCTCGGCGTGGTGGAAAAGAAGCGTAAAGAGTCCGACGAAAAAATAGCGGGCATTTACGAAAAGTCCTATTACGAAACGGTGGACAGTATGAACGACGTGGAGCTGAAACTTTCCAAAATATCCGTAATAGAAGGGGGAGAACTGAAACGGGAACTTCTTATGGACGTATGGAGAGAGTGTGATATATCGGCTACCAACTTTTCACAGTTGGGAACCGAAAGCGAAGAAATAAGTAAAGTTATTAAGTTTCTTAACCAGCTCGGCGATTACTGTTTGTTCCTGTCGACGAAGATGAAGACCGCGCCGCTAAGCGACGAAGAAAAAGCGAATATAAATAAGTTTTACGACGTCGTTAAGGAGCTTAACGTTACGCTTAACGAAGCTAAGGACAGCCTTACCGACGGCAAGACCGTGGCGGTGATTTCGAGCGAAGCGGTGGCGGGCGCAATAAAAAATCATTCGTCCGTAGAGTATCCCGAGATGATTTACGACGGACCGTTCAGCGACGGACTTAACGACCGACAGGCGAAGTTTCTTGCCGACAAGGCGGAAATAACGACCGAAGACGGAGTAAGCAAAGTGTCGGAATACTTCAAGGGAGCTACCGATATAAGGTATATCGGAGAAGGCACGGCGAGTATCCCTACCTACCTTTACGAATTCAATTTAGGCCGCAACGTCGGCAACGCGCAGATTACGAAAGTCGGCGGGTATCTTGCGATGTACAACGCCTATTGCGAAATTAACGAACCTAATTTATCGGAAGAAGAGTGCGTAGCCAAAGCTGACGAATATATGACTAACTTCGGGTTTTCCGATATGAAAGCCGTATGGGTAAGTAACGACGATTCTACCGTTTATATAAATTACGCGTATTGTAAGGACGACGTTATTTTCTATCCCGATTTAATAAAGGTAAAAATCTGCGCCGAAACGGGGGATATAATAGGTTTGGAAAGTCAGAATTATCTCTACAACCATACCGAAAGGGAAGTAAGTTTCCCGTCGAAAACCATCGTGATAAACAGTCTTCTTACGGTAAAGCAACAGTCTAAGTGCGTCATTCCCACCGAGTGGAACGCCGAAATCGACGCGATAGAAGTAATAGCCGAAAAGGACGGCACGGAATACTATATCTACCTTGACCCGGAAACGGGCGAAGAAATAAAGGTGCTCGTCACGATAGAAGAGTCCGGCAAACTCCTTATGTAATATACGCTTTTTGTACAACCTGAAATAAACGCAAATAACGCCGCTCCCGTAGCGGCGTTTTCCGTATTGCAAAATTTATCGTTTGACTGTACAATGATAGTAACGTACAATTTTTATCGAAACGAATTGCCGTAAAGAAACGATAATCGGAAATCAAAAAAAGGAGACGTATTATGAAATATAAATGCAAAATATGTAACGAAGTATTTAACGTCCGCAGCGAAGACGAAGCGGTTTGCCCCCGTTGCAGAGCGAGAGACAAAAACGTAAAAGTGTACGAAGAACAAAACCCGTACGCAGGCACGCAAACCGAAAAAAATCTTTTGAGCGCGTTTGCGGGCGAATCGCAGGCGAGAAACAAATACACCTATTTTTCTTCCGTCGCGAAAAAGGAAGGCTACGAACAAATCGCCGAAATTTTCTTAAAGACCGCCGACAACGAGAAAGAACACGCAAAAATGTGGTTTAAGGAATTGCACGGAATAGGCGACACCGCCGACAACCTTTTAAGCGCGGCTAACGGCGAAAATTACGAGTGGACCGATATGTACGAAGGTTTTGCCCGCACCGCCGAAGAAGAAGGCTTCACCGAACTCGCCGAAAAGTTCAGAATGGTCGGTATGATAGAAAAACGCCACGAAGAAAGATATCGCAAACTTTTGCATAACGTGGAATACGCCGAAGCCTTTGAAAAGAGCGAAGTAAAAATCTGGGAATGTCGTAACTGCGGCCATATAGAAGTCGGCACTTCCGCCCCCGAAGTCTGCCCCGTCTGCGCCCACCCGCAAAGCTATTTCGAGATTTCGAAAGAAAATTACTAAAAAGACTAATTTCGGCAAACCCGAACGCACTTACCGCTGGGTAAAGTGAAGTTCCGCTGTAGGCGAAGTGAAGTTCAAAACCCACGGTAATGAGTTATGGATAAAAAATTAAGACGGAGTAGGATAACAATTCTATTCCGTTTTTTCTATAAGAATAGCTTTTTACTTTCTGTTCGGCGTGAACGGAAAGTAACAAAGACACACGCGAGCCGCAAGTTGCGAAGCTCGGCTCGACCGAGCACGCTTTCTTTTTCACAAGGATA
>DJPE01000072.1:16456-16647 GCA_002439705.1 Christensenella sp. UBA6420 | reverse complement strand
GTCGCGATGCTCGCCTG
This sequence comes from Christensenella sp. UBA6420, assembly GCA_002439705.1. Taxonomy (GTDB): domain Bacteria; phylum Bacillota; class Clostridia; order Christensenellales; family DTU072; genus CAG-1782. The sequence continues at coordinate 16,630 of DJPE01000072.1, read as the reverse complement.
CTTACTTGCCGGCTGCAAAAAGAACAAACAGACTTACGATACGGAAACCCGCGCCTTTTCTATGAGTATTTCTACTCCCGACGGCGTGTTCAACCCGTATTTTTCGAGTTCCGCTTACGACTCTTCGATAGTCGGACAGACTCAGATAGGTATGCTCAGCACCGATTCCAAGGG
>DJPE01000072.1:0-16353 GCA_002439705.1 Christensenella sp. UBA6420 | reverse complement strand
ACCACTTACGAATTCCTTATCAAAAACGGAATTAAGTTCTCCGACGGACAAGACCTTACGATAAAGGACGTATTATTCAACCTTTACGTATATCTCGACCCTGCTTACACCGGTAACGCGACTATCTACTCTACCGACATAGTAGGACTTAAAAACTACAGAATGCAGCAGGAAGGACAAACTTCCGACTCTTCCGCTTTCGAAGAAACTTTCGTAGCGAAAGCATACGCCCGCGTTCTGGACAATATAGACTACGTTAAGTTGGTCGGATTAGGAACCAAAACCGAAGACAAACCCGCCGACAGATGGAACGACGAACAGAAAGCGCAGCTCAGAAAGGACTACGAAACCGTAGCCGCTACCTTTAAGGATGAGCTTAACACCGACTGGAACAACGCCAGCGTAGAAAGCTACGAAGACTGGGGATTTACCGCTAAATGGCAGGTATTCCTTATGAACGACGGCGGATATAACACTCTTCTCGCCCGCGACGCTTCCAATAAGTTAATTAAAGACGCCGACGGAAACTACAAGCTCGACGAAACCGAAGCCAACAGAGTATACAACGACGAAATTATGGCTTCCATTAACGACGAACCCGAAAAGTATGCGGGATTGTCCGATGAAGACAAGATTAAGAAGTATTGTATCGACTCGGTTTACGATTCTTACTTCCCCGCAGGCGGAATTACGAAGACCGACGGCTCGCAGTTCGAAACCGTTATTAAATACTGGGCGACGGCTACCACCATACTCGACAAGTTCACCGCCGAAGCAAAGAGCGATTACTTCTCCGGTACCGATAAGGTAGTACCCAACATTTCCGGTATTACCACCAGAAAGGCTACCGAATTCAATGGCGTGGCTCTCGACACCGAGTACGACGTACTTACCATAAAGATAAACAACGTAGACCCGAAAGCTATCTACAACTTCGCTTTCACCGTGTCTCCGATGCACTACTATTCCACCCACGACTGGAACGGCAAAGACTACATAGCTGCGTTTAACGGAACCACCGAGTTCGGTCTCGAATTCGGTAGCATCGAATTTATGAACAACGTTATTAACGCTTCCAATAAGGTAGGTTTGCCTGTGGGCGCAGGTCCGTACAAAGCCAGCAACGAAAGCGGCAGCGGAACGGTAACCGCGGACAACTTCTTTAACAACAACATGGTTTACTACGAACGCAACGAATACTTCAATACCGTAGGTAAAGAATTGAGCAATGCGAAGATTAAGTATCTCAGATACAAAGTAGTAGAATCCGACCAGATAATAAACGCTCTCGCGAACAAGGATATCGACTTCGGCGATCCGTCCGCTACGCAGGAAAACATCGCCGCTGTAAGAAACGCGGGACTCGGTGACGTAGAAATCGACACCAGCGGTTACGGTTACGTCGGTATCAACCCGAGATTCGTACCCAACATCACCGTAAGAAGAGTAATAATGAAAGCTATGGACACCGCTCGCATTACTTCCAACTACTACAAGGGCGGTCTTGCTACCCTTATTACCCGTCCTATATCTAAGACGAGCTGGGCTTATCCGAGCGACGCGACCACTTATGTCGACGAAGCGAGCGGAGTAAGCTACGCGTACGACTCGACGGGATACTACATCGACGAAATGCTTACTAAGGAAGGATATCAGAAGAACTCCGACGGTATCTACTACAAAGATATCAAGGGTTACGGCACCGATACCCTTACCGGTACCAACTACACCATGACGATAGCAGGCGGTTCTACCGACCACCCGGCATACGCTATGTTCCTTAAAGCGAAAGAAATTCTTAACGCGCACGGCGTTGACGTAAGAGTAGTCACTTCCACCACCGCGTTGAGCGACCTCAGCAACGGCAAGCTCGCTATATGGGCGGCAGCGTGGTCTTCGACTATCGACCCCGATATGTATCAGGTATATCACATCGACTCTCAGGCAAGCTCCACCAGCAACTGGGGTTACAAGCAAATCAAAGCCGGTAAGAACACCGAAGCGTACTCTCAGGAATACGCAATAATCACCGAACTGTCCGAACTTATCGACGCAGGCAGAGCTACCACCGTTCAGTCCGAAAGAAAGGAAATTTACGCTAAGGCTCTCGACAAGATTATGGAACTCGCTGTAGAAATGCCCACTTATCAGAGAAAAGATATGTCGGCGTACAATAAGGACGTAATAGACGAAAGCACTCTTACGCCCGAAAGCGAACGTTCTCCCTACAACGGACTCCTTTCCAGAATTTGGGAACTCAATTACAGATAAGGAAAGGTTTGAAGATAAAAATCTTCAAAATCAGTAAAATTTAATCAAAAACAAGCCACACCCTGCGGGATAATATCCCGTAGGGTTCGGCAGTTTTTAAGAAAGGACCTTAAAAACAAAGGTCGTACGAAAGAAAAAATATACCCGTAAAGGGTACGATACACACCCGATACTCCGTCTTACGGGCGGAGAAAGAGAAGGCAGGATATAATTATGGATATGATAAAATACATCGTAAAAAGATTGCTGCTGTCGATACTTATTTTGTTCGGCGTGTCGGTTATTATTTATTCTCTCGCGAGAATAATGCCTACCGACTACGTTGATCAACAATACTCTTCGGCGGTCGCGCAAGGTACGATGCGACAGGAAGACGTTGACCGTATCAAGGAATTATACGGTCTCGCAATGCCGGACGCTTACCTTACCGTTAAGGTAGGAGCGGGAAGCAATTTCGCGGACAAGAGTTTTACCAAAAACACCAAGGAACAAAACCGCGAAGATATTCGTTTGTACGAAAACGAGATAGCGAGAATTCAGAAAGAACTTGCTCGCGCGGACATAACCGACGCCGAAAGAGAAACCGAAACAAAAAACCTTTCCGAAGCTCTCGCCGAAGCTGAAAAGAAGTATAAAGAATGGTACGTCGGTTCTTACGACGGCGACCACAGCACTCGCCTGTATCTTAACGAAGACGGAACTTACAGAATAGGTACCGTCAAGGCGAAAGGAACTTCTACTTCCACTGCCGAAGGTTCGGAAGACGACGTCGAAGGCACGATTATTACAATAGACGAAGTGTTTATTCCCGAAGAGAGCGGCACTTTCGAAATTGTTTATAACGAGAACGACTTGCAGACGGTAAGAGCGTTGAAGTTATATAAAGACGGAGTAGAAGTGGGCGGCAGCTCCATAAACTATAAAGTAGCTACCGGTTGGAATAAATTTGTCGCGATAATAAAAGGTTACTTCGGTTGGCTCGGCAATATGCTTAAAGGCGACTTAGGTATGTCGTTCAAGTACAAGAAGCCCGTTGCGGACGTCATCACCCAGAATATGGGCATATCCTTTGCGATAGCGTTTATCGCTACCATTTTGCAGTTTGCGATAGCCATTCCGCTCGGAATCAAAGCCGCGACCAATCAGTACGGCGTAATAGACTATACCGTCACGGTATTCGCGATGATAGGTATATCCTTGCCGACGTTCTTCCTTGCGGCGCTTTTTATAAGACTTTTCGCCGTTCAGTTAGGGTGGTTCGAAGTAGGCGGTATAGCTTCCACTTCGCTCCCGGTAGGGGCGGCGTGGTACGTGCGTCTCGGCGACAAACTATGGCACATGGTTCTTCCCATGACGGTACTCGTCATTCTTTCGATAGGTTCTCTTATGCGTTATACGAGAACGAACACGTTGGAAGCGCTTAACGCCGACTACGTTCGTACCGCAAGGGCTAAGGGACTGAGCGAAAGGACGGTAATTTATAAACACGCTTTCCGTAACACGATGATACCGCTCGTAACCATGATGGCGGGTATTCTTCCGAGTCTTTTCGGCGGAGCGATGATTACGGAAACGGTATTCAGTATCCCCGGTATAGGTAAACTCGCTTACGACGCTCTGGTCGTAGCCGACATACCGTTTATCATGGGCTATAATATGTTCATAGCCGTACTTACGGTAATAGGTACGCTACTTAGCGACCTTATGTACGCGGTAGTCGACCCGCGTGTAAAAATCGGTAAATAGGGGGCGTAAACAATGGAAAAAGACGAAAAGATACTGAAAGAAACTTCGATTAACGCCACCGAAACCGTTAAGACCGACGAAGTCAACCCCGTAGTGGACGCTATCGAAGACATACACGAAGAAGTACTTAACGACGGAGCCGCAGGCGTCGCCGAAGAAGAAAGCATAGAAGAAATAACCGGCAGAACGTTAAGCCCGGGCAGAATAGTCCTTAAAAGATTTTTCCGCTCGAAACTTTCCATGACCGGACTTATCATTCTCGTAATACTGTTCCTGTTCTCGTTTATAGGACCGCTGTTCGATTTTCTCCCCTTTATCTGGGGCGAAAGAGTATCCGACGAGAGCGTAACCGTTACCGAAGAATACGGCAAAGAAGTCACTATCGGCGACGAAACCGTCTACATAGTAACTTTTGCGCAACCGAGCAACTATCTCTCGCCGTCGGGAACTCACCTTCTCGGCACCGACGATAAAGGTTTCGACGTGTTCTCCCGCCTTATGTACGGCGGAAGAGTATCCCTTACGTTAGGTTTCGTCGTTATTATTTTGGAAACGTTAATCGGCGTATTTTTAGGCGGACTTGCCGGCTACTTCGGAAAATGGGTAGACCAGGTAATAATGAGAATAGTCGATATCTTCAACTGCGTTCCTACCTTGCCTATGCTTATGATAGTGGGCGTTTCGCTTAACGCGAAGGGAATAACCGGCCCCGCTAAACTTTACATAATGATGGCAATGATGACCTTGTTCGGTTGGGCAGGCACGGCGCGTCTAGTGCGCGGACAAATCCTTTCTTTAAGGGAACAGGACTTTATGCTCAGCGCGGAAGCGAGCGGACTCCCGGTAGGTCGAAAGATATTCAAGCACCTTATCCCGAACGTTATGCCGCAGCTTATAGTATCCATGACGCTCGGTCTCGGCGGAATTATTCTTACCGAAGCCACGTTAGGTTACTTAGGAATAGGTCTTCCCGCGGAATACGCTACCTGGGGCAATATGATTAACGCCGCCGCAAACAACACTGCGTTAAGACTGTACCCCAACCTTTGGATTTCGCCCGGCGTATGCATAGTTCTGGCGGTACTCGCCTTTAACTTCGTAGGCGACGGATTGCGCGACGCATTCGACCCGAAAGCAAGGAGGTAACGGCAGTGAAGACTAAAAATAACGAAAAGAACAAGCATTATATCTCGTCTAAGGAATCGAGAAATATCGCTAAGGAAAATATAAGGACAATAAAAGCTCTCCAGAAGAAGAGAGCTTCCTACAAGAAAGAAGATTACGTCACCGCGATGCGCGATGAACGCAACGTAGTCGAATTCGATAATCTTCACACTTACTTCTACACCGATAACGGCACCGTGAAAGCGGTCAACGGCGTTTCGTTCGACATTCCGCAAGGGTCAACAGTGGGCGTCGTGGGCGAATCGGGTTGCGGCAAGAGCGTAACGAGCCTTTCGCTTATGCAACTCGTGCAAGGACCTATGGGACAGATAGTGGACGGCAGCATAAGATTCCGTTCCACCGTAAGAACTCCCGTCGGCACAGAACCCATTATGAAAGAAAAAGTGGACGAAAACGGCAACGTGGTTCTCGACGAGAACGGACAACCCGTTATGGTTCAGGCTCTGAATAAACACGGAAAACCCCGTTATAAAAAGGTGTTTGAAGAACACGAAGAAGTTTACGACATAGCGAAGATGCCCATAAGCGCGATGAGTTCCATAAGGGGAAGAGAAATAGCAATGATTTTCCAGGAACCGATGACCAGCCTTAATCCCGTCTTCACTATCGGTAATCAGCTTGACGAAGTGACCCTTCTTCACGTCGACGGCGCGGATAAAGAAACCGCAAAAGAACGCAGCATAGAGATGTTAAAACTGGTCGGCATAGCCATGCCCGAACACGTTTATAAATCCTATCCGCATCAACTTTCGGGCGGTATGCGTCAGCGCGTAATGATAGCTATGGCTCTCTGCTGTAATCCTAAACTTATTATAGCCGACGAACCTACTACGGCGTTGGACGTTACTATTCAGGCGCAGATACTCGACCTTTTACGTTCGGTCAAGGACAAAATAAGCGGAAGCATTATGCTTATTACCCACGACCTGGGCGTTATCGCCGAAATGGTGGACTACGTAGTGGTTATGTACGCGGGAAGAGTAGTCGAGAAAGGTACCGTGCAGGAAATATTCAAAAACCCGATGCACCCTTACACGATAGGTTTGCAGAAGAGTAAACCGGTAGTAGGTAAGGAAGTAGACAGACTGTACAGCATCCCCGGCAACGTCCCCAACCCTATCAATATGCCTTCGACCTGTTACTTTAAGGACAGATGTAATATGAAGTGCGACCGTTGCAACGCGGACTATCCCGAAATGATACAGGTAAGCCCCACTCATTTCGTAGCGTGCCACCTGTACGATAAAGGAGAGAACGAATAATGGAAGAGAAGTTAATATTTGAAAGAATAACCGAAATATCCGTGACGGAAAGTTTCCGTCTTGTGGAAGAAGACGACCATAAGAACCTGCTTGAAGTAAACAATCTTAAAATGTACTTCCCGATATCTAAGTCGGTCAATAAGGAAAAGAGCGTTTACCTTAAAGCCGTAGACGGCGTTAATTTAAGATTAAAGCAGGGCAAGACGGTCGGCATAGTCGGCGAATCGGGATGCGGAAAGACCACGTTAGGGCGTACCATTCTCCGTTTGTACGAACCGACCGACGGAGAAATAATTTTCGACGGTATGCACATAGAAAAGCTGAAAGGTGAAGCGTTGAGAAAACTCCGCCCCAACTTCCAGATGATATTCCAGGACCCGTATTCTTCCCTTTCTCCCCGTCTTACGGTAGGCGAAATAGTGGGCGAAGCGGTAAAGGTTCATAAAGTGGTTCCGCCCGCCGATTATAAGGACTACGTCGTAGACATTATGATTAAGTGCGGATTGCAGCCGCATTACTTCGAAAGATACCCGCACGAATTTTCGGGCGGACAAAGACAGCGTATCTGTATAGCGAAGGCTCTTGCGCTTAAACCGAAACTCGTTATCTGCGACGAACCGGTTTCCGCGCTCGACGTTTCCATACAGGCGCAGGTCATTAACCTGTTTAAGGACTTGCAGGACTCCGACAATCTTGCCTACATATTCATATCGCACGACTTGTCGGTAGTGGAACACATTTCCGACGAAGTAGGGGTAATGTATCTCGGAAATATGGTGGAATACGGCGAAAAGAAAGACCTTTTCGCAAACCCGATGCACCCGTACACGCAGGCTCTTTTCTCGGCGGTGCCGATACCCGACCCCGACACGAAGATAAAGAGAATAATTCTGGAAGGGGATATTCCTTCTCCCGCGAATCCGCCTAAGGGCTGTAAGTTCCATACCCGTTGCAACAAGTGTATGGAAATATGTAAGGAAGTCGAGCCGAAGTTTATCGACTACGGCAACGGCCATTGCGTGGCGTGCCACCTTTATTCGCAGGAAGACTGATTAAAGAAATACTTAAGACAAAGAGAGAACGCTATATAATATAGTAGCCCCGGACGAAATTGCGGTTCGTCCGAAAGGAGCAAAGATGACAAAGAGCAAAAGAAATAATCTGATAATCATCGTAGCGATAGCCTTGCTTATCGTCTGCGCGACGACGCTCGTCGCCTGCAAGGGCAACGAAGAGCCGACTAAGTATACGGTGACCTACGTTTATAATAACGGTCAGGCAAATCTCACAGCGGAAGTGTTGGCGGGTAACGCCGCCGTAGAACCCGCGACCCCCGTAAAAGACGGGTTCGATTTCGTTCATTGGGTAAAACAGGGCGAAACCGAAGCATACGACTTTTCCGCCGCCGTCAACGCCGACCTTACGTTGGAAGCTATATGGCAGGAACATCCCGAAGAACCGCCCGTCGTCACCCAGGACGCGAGAATAAATTGGCGGACGGACGAAAGCGCAAAGTTTTCTTACGAAGGGAGTGTTCCCCGTCTGGTTAAATCCGGTACGACGGTAAAATTCGGCGTAATCGTTTCTCCGTATTACACGGGAGAACCCGTCGTGACCGTAGACGGCAAAGCCGTCGCCGCCGGAACCGACGGAAACTACTCTTTCGTCGTGGGCAACGTCACTTCCGTGACGGTAAGCATTTCGGGCTTACAGCGCGACAATATGAGAGTCAAGGGCGCAGGCACGAGCAAAAACCCTTACCTTATCGAAAACGCTTCGCAGCTGCGTCTTATCACCGACTCGATTAACGCAGGCGACACCACTTATAAGGACGCTTTTATAGAACTCCGTTCCGACATAGATATGAAGGGTTTTGAACTGGAACCTATCGGGACGACTTCTTATCAGTTTATGGGAACGTTCGACGGCAAAAATCACACCGTATCGAATTACATCGTAAATTCGGAGAGCGGTCTGGCAGGATTTTTCGGCTGTATAGCCAACGGCGTGGTAAAAAATCTTAATCTTAACGCCGATCTGGAAGTGGAAACGACGGAAGATCTTAACTATATAATAGGCGGCGTGGCGGCGTACTGCATAAGCGGCGATATAACCAACTGTAATTTCGACGGCAGCATAAAGGTAATAAACACCCTTAATCCCGACGATTATATCGTTTATTTCGGCGGTATATGCGGTTTCGTACAGGGTTATCAGACCGACTACACGGGTACGATAACTTATTGCAGCGTAAACGCAATTCTTTCCAGCGAAGGGGAAGAAACGGTTTACACCACGGGCGGTATAGCCGGCGCTACTCACGGCAGCAGCGAAAGCACCCCCGCGTACGTTTATAACTGCGTATTCGACGGAGAAATCAACGGCAAGAGCATAATAAGCGGCGGTATCGTAGGGTATCTCCGTGACAGAAGCTCGATAGCTAACTGTTTCTCGAAAGGTAAAATCAACGCTCAAAGCGCGGACGATTACGCTGCGGCGGGAGCTATAGCCGGCGTAGCCGATAACGAAACCGTTGTGACCTACTGCGCGTCCACCGCCGTATGCGAAACGATAGGCAAAGAACCCGAATACGAAACGAGCGACATAATAGGAGTAATCTACGGCGACGGAAATAATACGATAGACTCCCGTAAGGCGTCTTATATAAGTTCTTTCTACAGCGAAAGCGGAACGGTAACGAACGGCAACGCTTCTTATAATCTCAACGACCTTACCGAACTCGTCGCGTTACTTAACTGGAACGCCGCCGAATGGAAGACCGTCGACGGAAAGATACTTCCCGACGTTACGGGCGAAGATACCGAAAAGGAAATTCACGTTACGTTCGATTTCGGCAAAGAGATTACCCGCGAAGGCAACGACGGCAGCGACCTTACCCTTACAGCCGACGACGTTCTGATGACGGGTTACGGCCCCGTATATTGGATTTACGACGGCAACGGCATGAACAACTTCGTCGCCGACGACGGGACGATTTCTTACGGATACTTTTTTGACAGCGAATTGACGAGAAGAGTTCCTTCCGCGTTGGTTGTCACGCAAGATATGACTATTTACGTCGGATTTTACGATTATTCTTCCGTAGCGGGCGAATATCATACCGTAATCGGCGATAACGAGATTACGCTTACTTTCGACGACAACGGCAAAATGACCATGCGCGACGGCGCGATGATAGCTAATTACGTTTATGTTTACGACGGAAGCCATATCCTTATAAGAGACGGATATTTCGCTTACTTCGACGAAACTTACGCAAAATACGCTAATCAGATGGATTTAATTAACGATTACTACGCCGATAAGACGAGCGACGGACTTATAATCTACGATAACGTCTACTTTACGAAAGGGACTCCCGCCGTTCTCAACACGGAAATCGTCGCCACCGCAAGGAACAACGCTATGGGCGAATGGTACGACTCTTCGAAAGTAATTTACACCTTCCTTTCCGACGGCACGGGCAGTACTTCCGACGGAAGACAGTTTACGTACAGCTGCGTAGGTAACAGCGTCACTCTTTCTATCGGAAATCAGACTATAAGAGCTACGATTACGGACGACGTCATCACAAACAACGGTTCTTTCCGCGTTACCAAAGTCGACGAATTCGGCGGAACGTGGGAGACGAGATTCAATACCGTCAAGAAAATAACCTTCGACGGAATAGATACCGTAACCTACGGCGGAAACGAATATACCTATACGGTAACCGACGGCGTGGCTTCTTTCAACGGCGCTACCGCAAAGTTTAATTCCGACGGACTTCTCGAAATAACAGAAGGCGGCGTATCCGCCGTTTACGGTAAGGAAGGAAGTTTCATCGGTATCTGGAGAGAAACCTATTATAACTATTGGTTCAGACTTGACGGAATAACCAAAGAAGGCTACGGCACCGGCTACGACAGCAACGGTATCGACTTCACTTACGCTGCGGAAGTAAGCGACGACGGAAAGTTGGTTATGTATATGTATTACAGGACGACTGTGTACGGATGGTTTGAATACGTCGCTTCGGAAAAAGAAGAATACAAGGGTATGGAAATGCTTTACTGCGCGGTATACACGTTAAGCACGGGCTTCATTACCGACAACTATAATATGTGCTATTCCGACCCGTTCTACGGCGAATGGAATTCTGCCGACGGCACCGCCTTTAACTTTAACGGTCTCGGCGCGTACGATATTTCTTACAGCGGAGTCGAAGGCGACTGGATAGTGGAAGGCTACGTCGACGTAATCGAAGCCGACGGCAAGACCACGCAGGTAAGATATTATTACGATAAGTCGGCGGGTAAAGTTACGTTCAGTTACAACGGAGTAAATTACACCGCTACCCTTGACGGCGACGATATAACCGTCGACGGCAACGTTTATAAGACGCCCGACTCGGTATACGGATTTAAGTATCAGGCGGAAGGACTGGTTCTGGAATTCAACGGTAAGTCCAACGTCGGTATAGGTAAAGCCACCTTGGACAAAAACGGAACGGTTACCGAATACGATTACGAACTTACCGAAACCGAAAATCTTATCACCGCAACGCTTTCAAAAGACGGAACCGCCGTTTATACCGTTACTTTCGGCGACGACGGATTTACGATGACGGGCGAAGGAAAGACCGTTTCTCTCGGACTCTATCATATTCTCGTCGGCAAGGAATACGCTATTTCTGCCGAATATTCGATAGGCATCGACGGAACGTTGGATAAAAACGGCTTAGGGACCGGACACTTCGGCGATTCTACCGTGAGCGTTATGTACGTGGACGAAAACTATGTCGCATTGTATTTAGGCACGACTTTCCTGTACTACTTCGGTTATCAGGACGAAAACAACGCCGTCTTACTCGATTCGAGCAACACCGTCGTAGCAGTGGCAAGCGTACCCGACGGGATGGCGGGAGTTTACGTTTCCGACTCGGGCAACACCATTACGCTCGACGGTAATTCCAATGGGGCAAAGTATATCGACCCGTCGGCGGAAATGACTTTCGCGGGCGACGACGAAATCTACGCTTATACTTATAAGGAAGAAGACGGCGTGTATTACGTTTACGAAGTACACACGTTGACGGTAGGAAAACAATACGAAAAACTTTACCGCATATCTCTCGTCGAAGAAGAAGGCGCAGAGAAGTACGAGACGGAAGACGGCAAGGTAATTTATCTTACCGCCGTGTCCGAAGCGGAATAAAGGAGGGGCTGGCTTTATGAAAAGAAACAGATTTATAAAAGTTTTGTTGGCGTGCCTTATCGTGGCGGCTATGGCGGTCACGGTGGCTGCTTGCGACAAAGACGATAAGCCCACGAGCTTTACCGTAAGTTTTACGGGAGAAGGGGTTAATATCGCGTCGCAGACGGTTACTTCCGGCGGTTACGCCGTAGAACCGAAAGCCCCCGAAAGAGAAGGGTACGAATTTATGGGATGGTTACTTAACGGAGAAAAGTTCGTTTTCGCGACCACGCCCGTTACGGCGGATATTACTCTTACCGCCGACTGGAAAGAAAAGACCGTTACTCCGCCCACTCCCACTCCTACTCCAACTCCCGAAGACAAGGGCGACGGCAGCGCGGAAAAACCGTATATCCTTTCCACTCCCGAAGACCTCATTTCTTTCTCCGACAGAGTGAACAATCCTTTCGAAGAAGGTAACGAAACTTACTACAAGTCCTATTTCCGTCTCGGAGCGGATATAGATATGGAGGGTTACGTTTATACTCCCGCGGGCAGAACGGTAACCAACGAACCCGACGAAGACGAAGAAGCGGAAACTGCGGAAGTAGTCACCGTCAACGGCTTTATGGGTAACTTCGACGGTAACGGTCATACTATAAAGAACCTTACCATAACGAGCAGTATCCGTTCGGGAGTTGATTACGTCGGATTTTTCGGCGTGACCGAAAGAGCTAACATCCACGACCTTACTCTCGAAGACATAGACTATACGGTAACGATATACTCGAACGTATCGAGCTGCGGCGTAAGTTACGGCGGCGTGGTAGGCTTGGCTACCTTAACCAACTTCACCAACGTGTCCGTAACGGGTACTCTTACCAACGACACCCTTGAAAACAATACCGTTCATATCGGCGGCATCGCGGGCAATTGGAGAATAGACGATTCCAGACAGGCGTACATAGCGTATATGGAAAACTGCTACGTAAACGTAACCACCAAAATAGCGGACAATAAGGACGCTTCCTTAGAGTCCGCCGTCAACGGCGGACTCGTCGGATTCCTTTACACCTACAACGGAGCCGCCGCTATAATAAACAGCGTAGCCGACGGAGCCGTGTACGGCGGCGAATATCTCGGCGGACTCGTAGCGTATATTTCCGGCAACTACGTTTCTATAATAAACTGCGCAAGCTACACCAACGTGACCGCTACCGGCTCGTCGGGAAGCTACGCGGGCGGTATAGTAGGTTTTGCTACGGGCGACAACATAATAACGGACAGCTTCGCCGCGGGCAGAGTGAAGGGTAAAAAGAATTCGACTTCCGCTGCCGATTACGTCAGCTACGCCGGAAATCTCGGAGCTTATATAGTGGAAGACAGCTACGATAGGTCTTACGACGCGGGTACCGTGTTCGCAAACTGCTGGTACAAAAATTACATATCCGCTTCGGGCGTAATAAACACCAACACTTCCATGAATTTAGGTAACGAAAAAGCCGACGGTTTATTCCCCGAAGAATGGGTAAGAAGCACCTTGAAATGGAGCGAAAGTTCTATGGTTTTCGACGAGAACGGCAAAGCCCGTCCCGCGAAGAACACCGACAAAGACAAAAAATATACCGTAACCGTAGACGGCAATACCGAGATAGACAAAACGATGAACGGCGACACTTATCAGCTCGTCGGCGATATAGCTAAACCCGCCGCGAGAGACGGAGAACTCTTCTTCGACTACTACATAGAAGACGGAATAAGATACCGTTTCTATATGCCCGTTATTAAGGATATGTCTCTTACTTCTTTATGGACCGACCCGACCGCAATCTGCGGCGTATACGAGGGTGAAGCAAAGCTGGAAGACAGAGAAGACGACAAATTAAGCGCCGGCGTAATTTACCTGAAAAAGGACGGCTCTTTGCAGTGGATTTCCGACAGCGTAATAAACGGCGAATATACCTACGACGGAAAACATATTATAATTACGTTGTACAACGAAATCGGCGAATTCAGCGGCAATGTGGAATCGGGCAAAATCTCGTTCATACTCGACGCGGGTATTACCGGAGAAGCATATTACTACTTTACGGCTTCCGACCTTAAACTTTTCGGTAACTATTTCGCGGATAACGGCGATATATTGACTTTCAGCAGCAACAATTCCGTCACCATTCACTCGACCGCTTTGGACAATGACAAGACAGTAAGCGGAACTTATTCTATCGACGGCAACGTAGCCACCGTGACGAGCGGAAAACTTACCGGTTTTTATAGTTCTATGACGATTACTATCAACGAAGAAGACGAAACCGTCTTGGTAAACTTCGTCGGAAAGAACGGTTCCGAAACTATTAACGACGTAACGTTCACCAAGCAAGACTCGGTGGACTATACCGGAAGGTCGTTTATCGGTAAGTATTACTTCACCTACATGAATTCCTCGTCGGAAAACTATGCTACGGGAGACATGTACGCAATAGAATTTAAGCCCGACGGCACGATGATTTACAGCAGTGTCTTTAACGATACTCCTGCGTCGTACTATATGTTCGGCGACGGAACGCTGTTTAAGTTCTCGATAAAAGGTTACGTAAGCACCTTTAATTACGATGAAGAAAGAAATATTTTCTACGGAAATCTTGTTGCCGGGACTAGTAGTCACAAGAGTATTATCCTTACTCCCGTATCTTACGGCGAACAGCACGCTTATGCCTGGACCAACCTTGCCGGTTCGACCAATCCCGGAGCGGAAATCGGCGATTACGACGTGCCTACCATGGTAGTCGTCGCGGGCGAACATTATTACTATATCCGTAACAAGACCTTTATGCCCGACGCGGTTATTGTGGCAGAACAAGGTTTCGTAAACGGAGCCGTTATATCAATCGACGGCGTTCGTTACAGAATAATCGAAGGCACGAAAGACGGATACAGCGCGATAAGCCGTATCTTCAAGGAAATCGGCGCGGAAAGCGGTACTTATACCTATAACGGAGAAACCGTAATAATCGACGGTATCGGCGGAGCAAAGAAAGGCGACGTGAACGGCGCGTACCGCGTCTACGAAAATAATCTTATCGTAGCCTTGTTCGACGACGACGCGATAGTAGGTTTCGATTATACCGTAGCGCAGAGCGACAACAACGTTATTACGCTGAAAGAACACGATAAGTATTACGGAGTCTGGTATGTAGGCGATGAGGAAGAAACAGGCGAAGACGAAGACGGTAATGCGATATACAGATATAACGATAAACATTACAGACTCGTATTCGACGGATACGGACACGGAACCTTATTCTATTGGAAATACTATGAAAACGCTTACAGCTTCAACTGGGGCGGAGCAGAAGGTTGGGCAACTTACGTCGAAACCGACACGGGAATCCATATCGATTTCAATAAATATCAAAGCTACGATTTCGTCTTCTATTACGATATGAACGTTGCG
Source organism: Christensenella sp. UBA6420 (assembly GCA_002439705.1). Lineage (GTDB taxonomy): Bacteria > Bacillota > Clostridia > Christensenellales > DTU072 > CAG-1782. Next base: position 1,239 of record DJPE01000072.1, on the reverse strand, counting down.
TATACCAAGAACACGATGAAAGGTTCTTACCCGGAAGGAGTTTCTTTTGCGAAACTCGGTTATACCGGAACTACTACTCCGCCTGCGCTTCCCGACAGCGTACCCGGTAAATATACGGGTGAAGAAGCCGACGGAACGGCTGTCGTACTCAATATAAAGGGCGACCTTACCGTGGGATATAAGGGTTCTGTATACGTTTCCGCAATTTACGACGGTGTTGACAAAATTTACTTCAAAATTAACGGAGTCAGCTATACCTTCGACACGACGACTAAGGTTCTTACCTACGGTAGCGAGAGCGTGACCCTTACCGCCGCGGGTGCAGTGACGGAAATCATCCCCGAATTCTTCTGCGGAACCTGGAGCGGAACGTGGGAGGCTGCTTACGGCAGCTCGGGCGAGGTTCGTACCCTTACCGTTCTGGCTGACGGAACCTTACTTTACGACGGCAATACCATCACCGTGACTTACGACGCGGCTACGCAGACCGTATCGGGAAAGAGCAGCGACGAAATTTACGAAATTACTCTTACCTACGACGCAGATAAAAACGTTCTTACAGGTACGATTTATTATGATGACAAAAATAACGACGCTAAGGTTACCTATGAGTGCAGTTCGCTTGCGAAACAATAAAATCCGCGCTTAAAAACGCCTTAAACTTAACGGAAAAGCCGCCTTTATCGGGTGGCTTTTTACTTTACTTTTACTGTTTGTTTGCAAGAAAGACGAAAATAAAGCATAAATAAAAGCGTATTTTAGCTAATATTCACAATTTAATGAATATTATTCGTTTTATATGTAGTAAAGATGCGGTTTACCTGAATTTTCCGTATAAAACGGAGCGAAAAAGTTGACGGTAAATTTGAAAGAAATTATAATAATATAAAGATTCCCGCAAGGGGTCCGATTTTCATATTGAAAAAAGAATAAAACAAAAAAGGAGATATCATTATGACAAGAGCAAAAAAGAATTTATTTGTCACGGTACTGGCAGTAATGTTGGTAGCCGTATTGACGATGACTGCTTTGGTTGCTTGCGGCGAAGAAACCCCGGAAACCGTAAAAGTCACCTTTAAGGATGGCGAGACGGTAGTGGCTTCCGTCGACGTCGCCAAGGGCACTACTTTGGAACTGTCCAAAATACCCGCGGCGCCCGTTAAAGACGGATACACTTTCGTAGGTTGGTACGTCGGAGAAACTAAGTTCGACGGAACGATGACTTTCGACGCGGATACC
>DJPE01000024.1 GCA_002439705.1 Christensenella sp. UBA6420 | reverse complement strand
CCATGGTGAAAGTCTTGCCCGAACCGGTAACGCCGAGCAATACCTGTGTCCTTAAACCGTCTTCCACGCCCGCAACTAATTTGTCGATGGCCTGTTGCTGGTCGCCGCACGGTTTGTATTCGCTTACTAATTGAAATTTATCCATTTTCCCTTACCCGAAAATCAGGCTCAGTATCTCCTTTAACGAGAAGCTCAACGCCGCTATCAAAATAGTGGTGATTATTCTTAAAATGAATTTTCGACGGCTTACCCTTTTATCTCTCAAAAAACTTATTCCGTTGTCTTTAAGGGTAATGCAGTACATAATATCGCCGGACGGAGTCTTAGCCTTGCTGCAGTCGAAGTAATTATCCAGAACCAATTGATTAAGGGTCTCTTCCAGCTCCGTTTCCTTAAATTCCACGCTGTACGGGATTTTCGTCAAAAGGTCGAGCGGCGACACAAGGCATTGACCGTTCTGCGAACGGCTCGCTTTGTCGTAGATAATATTCATCAACGCTTTTTCTTTTTTCCCGAGAACCATATTACTTAAACACCGTTACCAAAAATGTAATCAACGCCGCAACGAATCCGCCGAGAAAAGAGCTTACCGCGCATATCACGGCAAACTTCCTTACGTCTATCGTCGTAAGGTTGTCTTTTCCCGCCTTTTCTTCTTCGGCAGGTTCGGCAAGAGCGAGTTGTTGCCGCTTTTGACGTTCCAAAACCGCTGCTTTTTCTTCTTCTGCGGCGGCGATTGCGTTTTCTTCCGCTATCTTGTTCTTTTCGGCGATAAGTTTTCCCTTGGGGCGAACCGAAAGACAATAGGTAGCCGCGTCGGAAAACAACACCTTTAACATATCGTTCACTTCCAAGGCGGATATTATCTTATCGAGTTCTTCCACGGTAATTTCGGCGTCGATTAAGGACAGGATTTCGTCCTTGTTCACCACGAGATTTTCTCCGTCGGTGGACATCGACGCTATTATGCCGAGAATTTTATACGCGGTCTTGTCTAACATTTTATAACTTTATGTGAGAGTTTATTTCTCTCATTCTGTCTACGTCTATTTTGACTACTTTACGATCGTAGCTTAAAAGTCCGTTTACTTCGTCTTCCACGTCGCTGACTTCGGTATAGACGGTGGCGCAAAGTCCTTTGTCTATCGCTTTGACCACTCTGTCAAGGTAGAGTTTTTCCAACGCATTGTCAAAACTTTCGATATTCTTGTACACTCTGTAACCGAACAACTTGTCCATATTGAAAGCGTGTCCGGGTATTCTTAATCCGTATCCGCCGAATTCGCTCAGAACTATCGGTCTGTCGTCGTGCTTATTATATTTCGGGAAGCGGAAAGCGGTAAAGTAGATGTGAAAACTGTTAAGGTCGCCCGCTCCCTGGTCATAGAAGCCGCTCGCGTGGTCTATAATACGGGTAGGGTCGAGTTTTTTATAGAATTCATACGCCTTGACGGAATCGAACTGTCCCCAACCTTCGTTGAACGGTACCCATACCGAAAGTCCGACTACGTTGTAGAGAAGGTCAATCATTCTTTTGCTGTCGACGTAATATTCCTTTCTTCCCTCTTCGTCCTCGCGGGAGAAATATTTATAATTCTTTTCGGTGTCTTTCTTCTTGAACCTTCTCGTACAGAAAGCAAGGTTAAGCGCAGGGTGCAAAGTCGTGGTAACAATGCTGTAAACCGAACCGCCCGATATCATATCCTGCCATACGAGCATACCTATTTTGTCGCAATGATAGTACCAACGCAAAGGTTCTATCTTGATGTGTTTGCGGAGCATATTGAAGCCCATATCTTTCATTGTCTGAATATCGTAAATCAACGCTTCGTCGGTGGGAGCGGTGTACATACCGTCGCTCCAATAGCCCTGGTCGAGAAGTCCGTTGTGGAAATACGGTTTATTGTTCAGCATAAGGCATGAGAAACCTTTTTCCGTCTTGCCGATACCGAACTTACGCATACCGAAATAAGAACCGATCTCGTCTTTGCCGGCTTTTATTTTAAGGTCGTAAAGGAAAGGACTTTCGGGCGACCAACATTTGAATTCGTCCATGTCCACGGTGACTTTGCCGTCTTTGACTTCGGCAGTGGTCTTTACCTTTCCGTCTTCGTACACTTCGACTACCGCGGGAATAACTTCCTTAGCGAAAGTAAGTTCTATATCCACGCTGCCCAAATCTATGTCGGGGGTGATTTTTATTTTTTCGATAAAGTTGTCGCAGACCTGTTCTATCCAGACGGTTTGCCAGATACCCGACTGCGGGGTGTACCATATTCCGCCGCGTTTGCTCGACTGTTTTCCCCTCGCCTGCGAACCTGCGTCGCCGGGGTCGGTGACGATAACGCAAATTTCGTTTTCTCCGTCTTTAACGACCGAAGTAATATCGAACGTAAACGGGAAATAACCGCCCTTATGACTGCCTACTTCCGTTCCGTTCACGGTAACGGTGCACGCGTAATCGACGGCTCCGAAATGCAATAACGCTACTTCGTTGGTTTTTTTGAAATTAAATTTTCTATGATAGTACAATACGTCGTCTGCCGTAACGACTTTTTCCACGCCCGAAAGGATACATTCTGGGCTGAACGGCACGAGAATTTTACCTTGATAATCGGAAAGAGCTTCGTCTTTCTTCAAAATAGCGTAATCCCATTCCCCGTTAAGGTTCTCGAAACTGTTTCTCGTAAGCTGCGGTCTGGGATAATCGTTAAGGGGCAAAGTTTTGTCCATTTTTTCCGCGAAAGGCGTAAGTAATCTTTCCATAGTGGTTCTCCTCTTTTATCATTATTTTTTTGCACGGTTTTTCCGATACGGAAATATTGTATCATAGCGAAAAACTTTTTGCCACTATTTTTTATAAATAAATATATATAATAGGCGTGTGCGCGCCTTTTAAGGGGTTTTATCGTAATTTAAGTTTAATTTATTTGATGGAAGACCGCGATAAATTCGGTGTATTCCCCTTCCTTGCTGTCTACCCCGATAGTTCCGCCGGATATATCCACTATCGACTTCGCGATAGACAAGCCGAGTCCGAACCCTTCGGGGGTACTGTGCGACTCGTCCACTCTGTAAAACCTGTCGAACAGTTTGGGGATATCTTCTTTCTTTATTCCTTCGCCCGTATTACGCACGCTGAAAGTCGCTTTCTTCCTGTCCGCCGCCACCTTGACGGTGACCGTTCCGTATTCGGGCGTATACTTTAACGCATTCTCCAGAAGGATATAAATAAGTTTTTCTATATTTGCGGAAACCGCCGATATTATCACGTTCTCTTTTATGTCGGTTTCTAACGTCACGTTATGCTCGAAAGCCAACGCTTCGGATTCCAAAACCACCCCTTCGGCAACCGTACTTAAATTTACGTCTTCTTTTATCTGATTTTTTCCGTTAGCTTCGAGACGGGCCAAAAGTAACATTTCGCCCACGAGTTTGCTCATACGGTTTACCTGACTTCCTATGTTGTCAAGCCACTTCTTCTGCTCGTCGGTGAAGTTGTCGGACGAGCTGTTGAGTATGGATAAGTCGGTGTTGATGATTGTAATCGGCGTTTTCAATTCGTGCGAAGCGTTCGCAACGAGTTCCTGCTGTTTTTCAAAAGCGTTTTCGACGGGGGCGATGTTCCTCTTAGCCCAGCTTACCGAGATTAAGGCTATGGCTATTATTCCTACGCTGCCCGCCACTATCGTAATTATCATCATGCGGATAAGGTTATTGTATTCGTCGGTGTAGTCGCACAGATAAATCGCGTCGCCGAGACTCGTCTTCGTACACTTATACGCCACTCTTGACGTTCCTACGAGAAGATACCCGTCGTTGTTTCCGCTGCCGTCAAGGACGGTTTCTATAATTTCGTTCACCGTGTCGGAGTCGTAAACGTTTGCGTCGGAAAGGTACACCTTGCCTTCGTTGCTTACGAAAATCGCGGAAGTGTCGCGGTTTTTTTCGGGGATAGCCGAAACGTCCGCTTCGCCGTCCAAAAACTTGTAATAACGCATATCGGAGATTATTGCGAGTTTTTTATCGACTTCCCGATACAAAGCCACCACGTTGTACGCAAATACGAGAAAAAGCGCAATGACAAGCACTACGCCCCAGATTATACTCTGCCGTACGGCGACTTTTATCTTTAATTGTTCAAACACTATTCCTCCAATTTATATCCCACTCCGCGCACCGTCGATATGGTGACGTGACTGCCTATAAAGGCGAGTTTTTTTCTAAGGAACGAAATATAAACTTCGATATTGTTGTACTCCGCTTCGGAATCGTACCCCCACAGTTTGACTATAAGGTCGTCTTTCGACACTACGAAATTGGGTCTGTCGAAAAAGTATTGCAAAATTTCGCTCTCTTTCAACGCGACCTTAACTTTCTTGTTGCCGCAGCACAGTTCGAAACTCGAAACGTTATACTCCACGTCGCCGAATTTTTTAACGTTCTCGCTTATAGTGTTGGTTTTTCTTCTCGAAACCGCTCTTATTCTCGCAAGGAGTTCGGGCGTGGAGAAAGGTTTTGCGAGATAGTCGTCGGCTCCCATGTCGAGTCCCCTTACCCTGTCGGTCACCTGACTTAACGCGGTAAGCATAATAACGGGCGTATTGTTCTTCTCCGTACGCAGTTTTCTCAACACGTCAAAACCGTTCATTTTCGGCAGCATTACGTCGAGCAAAATAAGGTCGTATCTGCCCGTCGCTGCGTATTCGTATCCGCTCTCGCCGTCGTACACGGCGTCCACTATGTATTTTTCCTTTTTCAGTATATGCACCAATGCCTCGGACAAACTGACTTCGTCTTCAACCAAAAGTATGTTCATATTACCTCCGTTCTTGCTACAATATACTTCTATAATCTTAAATTAGGCTTTACGCCGTCGAAAAATAACCATTTCAACGGTTAGTTTTTATCGCCGAACGCAATTATTCCCCGAACGTAAGTTTAACGTTTCCGCCGTACTCCCTGCTTTTAAGTTCGGGCGCGTATCTATTAAAAACTCCGTCGTAAATAAGTCCGTCGACGTCGATTTCCTTACCGGAAAAGTAATCGGTGACTCCTGCGAAAGTTCCTTTGGCGAACAAGGCTATTAAACTTTCCGCCCTTTTAAGTCCGTCGAAATTATTTTCCAACATTCCTTTAACCATTCTTTCGCCCGTGCCGTCGCCGAGTAAAGACAATACGAACGGCACTATTCCGCTGTCGTAACATTCGAGTTTTCCCGTGGTTACGAGTTTTTCCATATCGATATTTATCGGAATAGACGGATTTATCTCGGCGAACTCGTCGGATACGGCGTCAAGATTGTACATAAGGTAGTAGAACACGTATTTAATCATATCGAATTCGGGCTTGCCGCCGAGAGCGTCGTCGCCGGAAAATACCGACGCGGCGTAAACGGTACTCGCTTCGTACACCGTCTTATATTCTATCGACGGAATATCGACGCCGTAAGTCTTCATTACCCTTTCCATCGAAACTTCGCCGTCTTTTTCGTCTTTCATATAAATAGGCGAAGACAACGTTAATTTCGCGGCTTTAACCGCCGACTTTACGGCTTTCGCCCGGTCGTCGCCCTTACTTATAATTCCGCCGAAAAGTCCGTTTTCCGTGTCGAGTTTTTCCACGGCAGTGACTATTTCCTGCCGCATGTGTTTTACGGCATAGCTTTGCAGCCCTTGTTTTAATTCTTCCTTAACATGGTCGGGAGTGACGTCGCAAAGATACTTTTCGTTAACGGAATCGTTCCTTACTTCCGAGATTTCCACCCCTTTTTTACTTAACTTCACGCTACTGTAAGAACAGGGATAATGTATCATAGACGGGTTCCCGATGTCGTAAAAATCGTTACCTGAATCGGAAGTTACTTTCTTGACGTCCTGCAAATGGAGATGTCCGGTAAAGGCGTAATGAGCGCCGTTGTCGGCGAAATACTTTGCCATAGCAAGGTATGCGTCGTTATCTCTCATATCCGCCACCGACTTCGGGAAATGGTCCTTAAACGGAATATGCGACATAAGTACGGGGATACGCTTATCGGTCTTGCAGAGTGCTATCTGCTCTTCTATCCACTGTTTTTGTCTTTCTCCCATGGGAGTCTTGTACACTTCGCTCTGTTTGTCGTAATAGTACCCTATGTTGTCTATCGCTATAAGGCGGTGAGTTTTTCCTAAATCAGCGGAATATGAAAGACTGCCGTAACATACGGAGACCGCTTCTTTGTACCCGAAATCGGCGTAGATTTCCTTAAATCCATTAAAGTCTATCTTCTCGTCTAATTGTGAATAATCAGTGGGTAAATCGTGATTACCGTTAATGACGAAAACGCTTACTCCCGCCGCTTCTATTCTTCTGAGAACTTTGGCTAACTCTTCGTGGCTTAATCTGTCGCCCCTTTCGGTAAGGTCGCCCGATATAAGTAAGTAATCGGGAGCGGAAGCAATTACTTCATCTGCGGCGCTGTTAAAGACAGCTTCGCTTATATGCTCCATCTTATCTTCGTTTTCGTAATAAGAGTAATTGTCTGCGGTAAATATTTTTTGAGAAACGAAATGAACGTCCGACATAACCGTGACGTCAAGGTGCTGCGCTTCGTACGCAGTATCGATAGCAACCCCCGTCAACGCGGTCAGCCCCGCCAGAATCAATGCAACAAACGCTATTGCCAATCCTTTTTTCATAGTTCCTCAAAAATCTATAATATATAATAAAATTATTATACTATATAGCGTAAAAAAAATCCATAGCCAATTTTACTATGGATTGTTTTTTGCGATTTTCTTTCGTTCGCGGCTATTTTACAACCTGCTTTCCGTGATAATTCTGCCGTCAAGGGTCTTTAAGGTAAGCAAACCGTCATCATCCAGCAGCAAATAACTCTTTTCCGAACCGTTCTTCGGAAAAGTCACGCTGCCGGGATTAGCCACGGTGATACCGTCGATTTTTTTGATAAAGCCGATATGAAAATGTCCGTAAAACATCGCGTCGGCGTTTTTAGGTAAGTTGTTCTCGTTGCGGACGTGTCCGTGAGTAAGATAAATTCTCTTGCCGTCAATAAAAAGATAAGCGTTTTCCGCAAAATCGAAGTCGGATATCATTTCGTCCACTTCGCTGTCACAATTACCTTTCACGACGATAAGGTTATTATTTAAGGCGTTGAGATATTCCGCCGTCAGCATGGGATCGTACCCGTCGGGAATACCGTTACGCGGACCGTGATTATATATATCGCCGAGTAAGACGAGAGTATCGGCTTTCTCTTCGACAAACCTTTCAAGTAGTTTTTTCGTGGCGACTGCCGATCCGTGAATATCGCTTGCGATTAAAATTTTCATACTTTCTCCTTTTAATATACCGGCGTAACGGTAAGACCGTCGCCGTCGTAATAAGTTATTTCGAGCGAGAACGCTTCGCCCGATTCCAGCAAAGCGTTTAAGTTTGGATTGCTGAGGCTGTTACCGTCGGCAAAGTTATGTTCGATTTCATAGCTCGATCCGGCATAACTTACCGTTATTTTAATAATACCCGACGTTGCGGAAAAAGTCACGCCGTTTAACGCTACCGAATTGTCTGCGGAAATATTTATTACCGCTACCGAATCGTTTTCTACCGTTATATCGGAATAAACCGAGTCGTATTGCGTAACTTTTCTGTACTTAGCCACTATTACAGTATCCGAACTTATCGGCGCGCTCACGTCGAAATCTTCGCCGTTTTCCGTCGTCCACTCTACGAAAGAGTAACCGTCGCGGGTTACGTCCACGCCGCTCAAATCTACCGCGTCCCCTCTCTTTACGGTGACGGTCGTTTGCTTATCGCCGTATTTTACGGTCACGGTAAATTCTTTAACGCCGCCGAACATTTCTTCCACCCATTCTCTTTCGGTTCCTTTATATTCGGGATGATATTTAAGATAAAGCTCGTACGCAGATAATCCGTCCTTGCCGTTTTCGCCGTCTTTTCCGTCGACTCCGTTTGTTCCGTCTTTGCCATCGGTTACTTTCCCTAAATTCTTCGTTGTTCCGTCGCTCAGAATCACTATTATCTCGTCGTTTTCGTTCCTTACGATATCGACTATGCCTACGCCGTCTGCTCCGTTTATTCCGTCCTTGCCGTCGACACCGTTCACACCGTCTTTACCGTCGGCTCCGTCTTTCCCGTCTACGCCGTTAGTCCCGTCTTTTCCGTCGGCTCCGTCCTTGCCGTTCAGAACTTTTCCTAAGTTCTTTATCGTGCCGTCGGTGAGAGTGACTATTATTTCGTCGTTTTCGTTCCTTATAATGCTCGATATTCCTACGCCGTCAACGCCGTTCGTTCCGTTGATACCGTCTTTGCCGTCGACGCCGTTTATTCCGTCTACGCCGTCTTTACCGCTCGTGACTTTACCTAAGTTCTTCTTTACTCCGTTACTCAAAGTCACTATTATTTCGTCGTTACTGTTTTTAACGATATCGACTATACCCACGCCGTCGACGCCGTCCTTACCCTTGACTTCGCCCACTTCAAGCAAAGTGTCGTCCGTAAGCAGAACGAAGAGTCTCCCGCCCGCGTCTATATACACGTCGGAAATACCCACGCCTTCGGTTCCTTTAATGGCAGATAAAAACTCTTCGAGTGTACCTTCGTATCCTAAATCCACGGCTTCGGCGTAAATAATCTTTACGTTTTTGTCCATAGCGGACTGTTCGTAATCTTCAGGCGTACAGGACGTAAAAACCACTAATAAACAAACGACTAAAAATGCCGTCGCAAAAACACCGGACTTCTTCATAAATTGCTTCCTCTTTACGTAATTTTGCAAAAATTCAAATCCTTGCTATTGCAGAATTCGCAATTTGACGGTATACAAAATTCATCGCTGCGACATACAAAATTCACAACGGACGGCACCTTTTTTCGCTTTTGCGGCAATACGATAACTAAGCGTACTCCGTATAAACGACAAAAAGGAAACGTAACTTTCGGGGAGCGTTTTATAAAAAATATCCGACGCGGTTTCTTGCCCGCGTACCGTATTTCCCGCCCGTTGCAACAAAAACGGTGCGGATAATACGCAAAAAGGCATAACGACGTTATGCCATAGGCTTTCAGGTTGTTATTTAATATTATATTGCTAAGAAAAAACTATTGAGCTTTCTTTGCGTTGTCCAACATTTTAGCGAGTCTTGCTTTCTTTCTCGCGACGTTGTTTATATGGAACAATCCGTCGGAACGAGCCGCGTCGATAACGGAGAAAGTAACGGGCAAAAGTTCTTCCGCCTTAGCGATATCGTTAGCTGCGATAGCTGCTTCGTATTTCTTAATAGCGGTCTTGACTTCGCTTCTCAAACTATTATTGCGCGCGTTTTCTTCTCTGCTGATGAGAACGCGTTTTTTCTGGGACTTAATATTAGCCATCAGGTAACTCCTTTTTTAACGTAACGTTTTGAATTTGCGTATGCTATTTTATCATACGGATAAAAAAATTGCAACTAAAACCGTATATTTTTTTTACCGAAAGTAATAATATCGCATTATGCAACTTTACCGAAACTTTATAGAACCCGCCGTCGCCGTGAAAGGCGAATCGGACGCCGTGAAAACGCAAAAATACTACTCCGGCAAGATAGTAGTGACCGAAAGTTCTGTCGACGAAAAATTCCGGGTCTTTACCGACGAAATAAAAGCGGAGCTTTTCGACAATCGTCCGCTTTGCGAAAAACTTATTTCCGTAATATCTTCGCAGATAAAATACTTCCTGAAAAAATATAAAGTGTCTTCTTTCGATCTAGTACTCGTCGGCGGTATCGGAAACGAAAACTTAACCGCCGATAAATTAGGGTGCGCGGTCGTCGACAAGCTGTACGCCACCGCCCATATATATAAGGATAAACGCTTCGGCGAAAATATAGGGAATCTTGCTTCGATAAAATGCGGAGTAAGCGGCGTGACGGGCATAGAAAGTTACGTTCACCTATCGGCTCTATGCGAAGCGTTACGCCCGAAAATTATTATTGTAGTCGACACTCTCGCCGCCAACCGTCTCGAAAGGCTCGGCTCGTCCGTGCAACTGTCCGACGCAGGCATTACTCCCGGTAAAGGGGTCGGCAACGCAAAAAAGGAATTTTCGTCCGCTTCCCTTTCCGTCCCCGTAATAGCGATAGGCGCGCCGCTTGTCATTTCCGCAGAGAAAATAGTTGCGGCTTATCTCGACAAAAACGACTTCGTGACCGCCGAAAGAACCAACCTTACAGACCTTGCCGTAATGGCAAAAGACGTTGATTTTTTGGTAAAAGACTTTTCGTACGTCATAGCCGAAAGTATAAACCGAGCCGTCCACGACTACGAAGAATAACTCAACTCTCCGTTTTAGCAAAAAATAAATCCCTGCGTTTTGCAAGGATTTTCTTTTTCTATTTAATTGCGTAAAGAATAGTTTGCTCTTTTATTTTATTTATATCGCGTTCCTTACTGCGTAAAGACGTGTAAATGAGCGGTCAGATTGCGTTTATTTTTTATGAAAGTTAGGCGTAGGCGTACTAAGTACGGTAGACGACACTTTCACAAAAGCAGTAAGGAACTATAAATTCCCGTCCGCTTTTTTCGTTATCGGAATAAATTTTGCTCTTTAATACTATTTAATACTCCGTTCCTTACTGCGTAAAGAGACGTAATATGAACGCTCATCAGGTTATCCACCTTATTTCGCTAACCGATACTTCGCCGTCTTCATTCTTGTTTATGTGCATTTCTCCCCATTTGCCGTCGCGTTTTACACGACATTCGCCGCCTATCACGGGAGTACCCGCGTCGAAAGTAAATTCGACTACGGTTTCGTTATTCATATCTATATAACCGCATTTTTCGCGTTTATATACGCAGGCGTAACCTTCGGAAAAAGAAGTCGCGCAGTCGTAGATTATCGGAATAATCAACTCGCCTTCTCTGTTGATATACCCGAACCTTTCGTCCTTTTCCACGCAACAAACGTTTTCTTTATAGTTAAAGACTTCGTCGTAAACGGGTTCTACGACCTGTTTACCGTTTCTGTCCTTAAATCCCCACTTGCCGCCCCTGTTTACTTTGACGTAGATATCGTGTTCTTCCTTGACTGGAACGGTCTTCGGGCGGGGCGGTTTCTGCGGAAGAGTGGTCATTACGAAATCGGCGTTGAGTCCGTATTTGTCTTTCGACTTATCCTTAACCGCGTTTTCTTTACCGTTACGTTTATCTCCGTTATCCTGTTTTTGCGGATTTTTCTTGCCCTGCTCCTGTCTGCATTCGGGTTTCTTTTCCTGCGCCGCTTTTTTATCGTTTTGCCCTGAGTTTTCTTCTGCGTGTTTAACTTCGGGAGTGGGTTTTATTGTTATTTTTTTCGCACG
>DJPE01000068.1:7544-43179 GCA_002439705.1 Christensenella sp. UBA6420 | reverse complement strand
TTGAAGAGCGTCGTTTTGCCGCAGTTTGGGTTCCCGACAAGTGCAATTTTCATTTTTTACCGTCGTCGCTACCGACGCTAAATTTTCCTGTCGTACGGCATAGATCGTACGCCTTGCCGAAATAATCAAAGGACCGCCGCGCGAACTTACTTTTTTAATATATACAGGACATCCTTCCGTTATGCCGAGATTATCGAGCCTGACGGAAAATTCGGAATCGGGAATATTTTTTACCCCTACGTATTTGCCCTGCGTAAAGTAAGTTTTTTTCACGATATAATAATATTCCGACGGAAAATAAATCGTGACCGCGGCGGTTTTTCGATAAGTTTACGGATAAGTTGTTTTTCGGCAAAATCCGACAAAAACCGAGCAAATGATTTTTTCTGTTTTTTTGTAAGATTGCCGATTTTTTCGCATAAGTCCGGCTGTTTGTTTTTTGGTCGGTATAATAGGTCGTCGCGAAATATTTTTTCGCAGGTCAAGGCACGTCTTGCCCGCTCGTTATATATATTTATATAAATGTAAAATTCGGCTATTGACACGCAATGCGATACGCGGTATAATTAAACTGCGTAGAAAAAGGGTGAAGTGCGCCTTTTAACAAAAAAGCCAAAACGGAGAAGAGTAAATGAAACCGAAAAATCAAGAATCCATAGCGCGAAGCGGAAGAAAAAAATCTTTCTTTGCGTATGCGTTGATGTTGCTGCTGGTACTTGCGTTGGTATTCAGCATTGCGGCGTGTTCGCAAAGGCCCGACGACTCGGATAATAACGGCGGCGGAGAAATCAAACCCGACGAAAATAAAGAACAGGTCGTCAACGTCACCAACAAAGACGCTCGCGAATACATAAAGACTTCGGTTAAAAACCTCGGCGCCACCTACGCCGCCGATCCCAAATGGCTCAATATCGATTTCGGAATAGACTTCTCCTTCAATACCTACGCAAAAATCGACGAAAAGTACACCGACGACACGGTGACAGCCGTGGACTATAACATAGCGGTAAAAGCCGCCGTGAATCTGGAAGACAACGCTCAGAGCGCTTTGTTCGTCGAAGTGACCGATATAAGAAGCGACGAAGTCAAGGCAGGCTTCTATTACTACGACGCGACGATTTACGTCGATATCGGCGGTAAAAAGTATTATGCCGAACAGCTCAATTTAAGCCAGATAGGCGTAGCTTTGCTGAAAGTTCTCACCGACAAAAATCTCGATATAGTACCTCTCGTCGGTAACCTTCTCGGAGCGTCGCTCGACATCGAAGGCGCAGAAGCAGTCGCTACCCTTTTGCCTACGATTTGGACTATTTTGTTCAGCAGTGACGCAAATATTATTTACAGTGCGGAAAAAGACGGCGATTTGCCGAAATATCAATACATAAACCAATATTTCAATGCAGACTCTATTTTCGATATGATAGAGGAAGGAAAAATAGACCTTTTTGGGATGTTTACTCTTAACCTTACGTGGGAAGGCATAGGGGAACTTCTCGGAATGGACTTGCCCAATCTCGACCCCTTGTTGAGAGCTGTATTAGGGTTCGGACTGGAAGACATAGTAAATAAAGACTGGCCGTCCATGACGGTGGAAATCAAAGCCATTACCGAACTTGCCGACGTAAAGCAAGCCGATAACACCACTAAAAAAGATTACAAGTTTACCGGGCTTGCGATAGACGTGCAGAGCGAAACCAAAGAATACGACCTTAACCTTACGGTTAATCCGTTCAAATTAAACACGAGCGACAGCGACGAAGTCAAGATGAACCTTGCCGGTTACAACTTCGGCGCGTCGGGTAAAAACAGCACATACGAAGAAGCGAGCTTCACCAATCTCGAACTCAACCTTAATCTCGGCGTAGACGCGGAAAAAGACGAAGAACTTACTATAGACAGCCTTTTGGGCGGTTTCCTCGATCTGGGGTCGGTGGGCAGCATACCTTTGCGTATTTCGGGTAATTCCCATTACGACTTCGACGTAAAACTCGCCGCAAGTCTCGACTTGTTCAACAACGCCAACAACAAAGCTCAGGCCACCATAAAGTATTGCGGAGCGGAAGTAATATCCCTGTATCTCGTGCCCGACCTGTCGTTGCAGGAAGGCAGCTCGGTAATGTTCAATACTCTGTATATCGACGCCAGCAACCTTACGAGTAACGGCAAGGCCCTTATGCCGCAACTACGACTGCCGTCCCTTAACATTACGCAGATTCTTGCGGGGACTCCCGAAGTACCGGGACTTCTCGGCGGAATAATGAAATATTTTGACCCGTACTATGCGGGAACGACGAGCGGAACCCGCCCGAGCAACGCCGACGGAGAAGAAGAAGGCGGTCTTGACGTCATGAAACTGTTGCAACTGTTGTTGCAAACCGACGAACAAGGTAATCTTAAATGCTTCACTTTCCCCACCGACGAATCCAAAGTATTCGGCATAAAGTTCGATAACGCGGGAATAAACACTCTCGCAGGCATGTTCATGCCCGGAATAAATCTCGGTATCTACGGCGTGGGATTATCGCTGGATCTTGCCGATATATTCGACTCGATAAGAGTTAATCTCGACGTGACCGAAGACATGAACGTTCATATAGGTTTCGGCAGAACCAACGAAGACGGCACTTACACCACGGGAATAAGCTACTTCAAGTCTCCCACGTTCGATATGGACGCGGTAGGCTGCGACAGCCACGGCGACGTTCCGAGCGACGGAGTAGACAGAGCGGAAGCGTTAAGGGGCGAATACAGGTCTATGGCGGGCGCTCTCGAATACGGAGCTACCATTACCGGCGACTTTAAGATAGGCAGTAACGCCGATACGGAAATAGACCTTTCCGCTCTGGTAGGAGCGTTCGTTCAGAACGTTCTCGTCGGACTCGGCATAGAAACCGGCAGCGAACTTCATATAGGATACGAAATCAAAGCCGGCGTAAATCTTTTAAGACTGTCCGAACTCGGTCTTATTATTGACCTGTATCTGTTGGACGAAGACGGAAGAAAGCCTTACGGCTTCCCCTTCCTTACAGTTTACTATTCGGGCACCGACGATACCTTGTACATTAACCCGAGAGTAGACGAAGAAGCAGACATGGTGACTCAGCTCCACGACAAACTCGGATTCACGAAGATAATCGACGGCAAAATTCCCAAACTGTCCATACCCGACGTAGGTATAGCCAAGATACTCGAAGGAATAAACCTTGATTTATCCGGAATAGGCGCGATTATCGGCGCGAACGCCGACTTTAATTTGAGCCTTAACGCCGACGGCACCGTCGAATTCGGAAAGGGACTCGACGAAGAAGACATGCAGAAGACTCTTCTTTATATGTTGGCGGATACCGTGGTTCTCAACGCGGACGACGGCGGTTCTGCCGGCGGGTCTATGGATATGATGGGACTTATCGGCAGCGCGATAGAAGAAATTTCCGTCAAGGACGGAAGACTCGGAGTTATTGTAAACGCCGAAGTATTAAGCGCGGTCGTAGCTCTCCTTTCTCTCGACATTACGGGCGATTTACCAAAGGTAAACGGCAATCTTTTCCTGCATCTCGGCACGCAGATAGCGTACGACGCAAACGGTAATCAGCTTTACGAATACGTCTACTACAACGACGAAGGCGTGAAAGAGAAAAAGGTATTCTCTTATAAATATAACGACGACGGCAAACTCCTTATCTACGACGAAGACGGTAATCTTACCGACTGGGATATAGATATAAGCAAAATCGTACCCCACTTCGTGGACAAGGATTATCTCACCGCTTATATAGGAATAGTGGACAGCGACACCGGAAAGAAAGACGCTTTCTACGTCGGACTTAACCTTATCGAAGGCATCTCGATGAAGAAAGGTTCCGACCTTGACTTTATCGGCGGTCACAGCCCCGCTACCTATACCGCTCTGTCCGAATGGGTGAAAGAACTCGTCGTTTCCGTAAACGTCGAGCTGGAAATCAAATTCGCGGCAGGCTCGCCCGAACTTATCCCCGAAAAACTCAACGCCACGATAGGCAAGATGCTGAGAGAAATAATGGGCACCGCGGAAAACAGCGAAGACTTCCTCGACGTGCTTATTAAGAGCTTAGCTCTTAAAATCGACAACGATTACTTCTATAACACCGGACTCGATATAGGTCTTGCCGTCAAGGGTAACATAAATATCAACGACATTTTCGAAAGTAACGTAGGCGTGGTAATCTTCGATAAGTCTGCACCCGACGCAAGCGGATATATAGCAAGCGACGGGCGCGGATACACCGTAATAGCCGGCGTGTACGTAGACGACAATAAAGGTTACGTCGATTTCAGCTATTTCGGTATTAACACCGTAGCGGTAAGCGATTTGGAAGGAACTTACGTAGGCGCGATAGCATTGCTGTGGAACAGCACCTACAATAAGACGAGCGACACGAGAATCGACCCCGAAGACGCGTACAACAGCAAACGTGATTTTATGGATTACGTTATGCAAGAAACCGTCCTTACCTACTTCTTCGACACCTTCTATGTAAGACACGGTTATGCGAGCCGCTATCCGACGAGCTCTTATAAATATCTCCTTAACGACGACGGATATATATATCTGTACTTCGCCGACGACTTCGGCAACAACTTTAATTACACCGACAAGTCCTGCGATATTTCGTTGAAAAACAGCACCAGAACTTACGAAATCGACAATAACGGCGTAATTACGATAAGAAACGCGACGGGCGAAATTTATGCGACCCTTTCTCCGTACATAACCACCGACGGAACTCCGTTAAGGATAAGCGTGGCGGAAGAAGAAGAAAAAATGCGTCTCGACCAATGGGAAACCGACGACAGAAATCAGGTTCCGAGGACCCGTTACGTCGACCTGAACGACTTGCTCGCAAGTAAGTCCAATTCCGCATACAAAACGATACTCGCCGACTACGCGGCGAAATACGACAGCGTTCACGACAAGGAAGGAATAAGCGGTCAGCTCTATACCCTTCTGGAAACCGAGTACGCAAACACCGTAGCGGAAATAAAGAACTATTTAAGAGCGGTAATAAAGGTAGACGACTACACTACCATTCAGCGTCAGCAGGACCTTGCCCTTATAGACTTTTTGAAGACCGACGAAACCACCGACACCGGCAAAGGTATGACCTATGCCGAAATGTACGGCGGCAAGACCAACTCGCAGATAAGAGCTTCCGAAGACTATGTAAGACTTCTTCCCGAATGGGTGGATAAAGCCGTCGAAGAACAGGTAGAGAGCGATTATACCGCCCGCAAAGTGACCGATGAAGAACTTAAAGCCGTCACCTGCTTCCGCATAAGGAACAATCTCCTTTTAAGAGCGGAACTCGACGCAATCGACGAAGAACAGAAACCGCAGAATGCGGAAAGCGAAACCATAGACGAATTCAGAAAGTCCGTCACCCCCAACCTTAATTCCGACTTCCGCGTGCCTGCCGTCGGCGAAAACGCCGATATAAGCAACCCGAACCGTATTGCTTTGCAGATACTGTTCAATTCGGGCAAGGTGTCGGTAGAACTTTCCGCCGCTACTATTTCGGCTGTGCTTACCATGTTGGGCTTTGAAAAAGTAAACGAGTTTGTTACGCTCGACAACATAAAACTCGGGCTCGATCTGAGCGACGGAATAGAGCTTGCTTTATCGGTAGCTTTCGGCGGAACGTACGAGTTCGGTTTAGGTCTTACCAAGCTAAGAGCAAGCGTCGACCCCGACAAGCGCGAAGAGTATTCCGTAAGCGTAAACACCGACAGATACAACCCCGAAAACACGACCGACGGCGTGCCGAATGCGGTACACGTTTCTGCGTCGGGTTCTATATATATTAAAAACGATACGGGCGAAACGGGATTGAGATTAAGCAACGATTACGACATCACCGATATGATAGGTACGTTGTTCAGTAATTCCGATTTCAAGAAGACCGACCTTGACGCGATATACGCCGAAATAGCCGAAGAAAACAGCGGTACCGATATGACCGTCACCGCAATGAAAGCGGCGGCGTGGAGAAGACTCGACGGAACCGAACTTTCCAAAGACCAGAGAGACGAAATGGCTACCCGTTACGCTTCCGCGGTCAAGGACATAAAAGCCAACAAAAACAACGTCGAAGAATGGAAGACCTGGGTCGAAGGCGACGACAACTATTACGCCATGGCGTGGGATTATCTCGTCAACAACTCGATTATAGTCGACCTTAACGACCTTGCGATGGTCATTATGGCTCAGTTCATGGGCAAAATGGACGACAGTCTCGAATTCAAAGTGGACGCCTGGTTGGAATTCGCAAGTATTTACAGCAGTATTCTTAAAATAGAACTTATCCGTCACAACTATTCCGAAGCCGACGGACAAATCCACGACGAAGCCGTGCTTACTCTATTCTACGACGGAAGTAACGTTCCCGTGGGAGAAACGGAATTTTCCGGCGACGTGTACGTTTCCACGAATATCTTTAACATCGGCGACGTGGTCCTTAAAGACGTCACCGCGGTAATAAACGGAGTCATGGATATATTCAATTCGTCCTTTATGTCTTCGCTTAACGACGCGATAGATAAGTTCCTCGGGTTGGATAAGTCGGATAGCGCCGCTTCCTATTCTGCCGACGGAGCGTTAAATGCGGACGGAGCTTCCTACGCCGACGGAGAAAGCGGCGAAGACTTAGCCACTTACCTTAACGTTATGTTCAGAGACGGCAGCTTAGGTATCGCCGTCACGAAAGCCACGCTTATAAGCGTGATAAGGATATTCGGTATCGACCTTACCGAAGCCTTGTCGGAACTCGACTTCGGACTCGAAGTTCTCGTAGGCTTCAAGGGAGCTCTCGACGTAAGCGCGAATATCTATCTCGACGCCGAAGGCAACGTCACAGAAGAAGGCAACCACGCCACCGAAATCGGCGTGACTATCGGTAACATAAACGCAAGTTTCGAAGAGAATATTATTACCGAAGAAGACAGAAACAAAGAATACGAAGAAGTAGAAAAGTTCACGACCGTAGGTCTGCAATGGGGCGGTCTTACGTCCTTTGCTATGAGCGACGTGTACAGGAACTTCAATTTCGACTACGCCATCAAGATGTTCGCCAACTATTGGCTGGACGGCCGTGACTGGGGCGTGGGCGGTCAGATAGACATAGCCGACGGCGATATATTCAAGCAGGCTACCTACTTCTCGATTAACGCAAACGTAAACCTTACCACCGTTAAGGACTTAAAGAACATAGAATTGTTCCTTAACCTTACTTCGGAAAAGAATCAAAAACTTTATGAAAAGTTGGCTCCGAGAAGAAAGTACCTTACCCAATTACTTAAAGAGTGCGGCGGAGAAAAGGACGCGGCATGGAGACAGCTCGTAAGAGAATTGCAGAATTCCGTTCCCGGCGACGACTACGACCCTGACGGCAATCTTTACACGGAAGAAACGCAGGTACTCGACGATTACCTTTGCTATCGTCTTATGCTCGATATTCAGACCGAAATACGTTCTTCGGGTAAATATATTACCGAAACAGAACAGTTCACCGCGTGCTGGAACAAGTTGTACGGATTAAGCGGCGACTTCTATTTAGGTAACGCGCTTTCCCTTTACATTACTCTCGACGCCGAAGGCGTAGCCGATATTTACCTTAATCTCGGCTTCTTAGGGGTAGAAAAAATCAAGTTAAGTAACGTAAGTCAAATCCTTATCGCTTTGGCAAAAGGCTTCGGTTTCGACTGGGGCGAAATAACGGGAAGAAGTAGCAACGCCGCCTCCAACGCGCCGGGTCAGGACCTTACGGGTGCGATAGCGAGAGAAATTCTCCTTACGATAAACACCGAACAAGGCAAAGACCTTCTTATGCTCAAAGTTACCGGCGGAGCTATCTACGCTCTTATGGCGGCTCTCGGCGTAGACATAGAAGACTACTTCGATAAGTACACGCCCAACCTGTATCTGAGCGCATTCGGCGAAGATTTAGTCGAATTGAATATCGAACTCGAGAACCTGTTTAACCTGTCCGTAGCCATAAACTACCCCAACTTTATGCTTACCGACGGAATGGAACTCGTAATCAACGAAGACGCCTATACGGTAATCGATAAAGAATGGAATACCGACTTCAAGATTTTCTTCGAAGGCTCGCTGGCTCTCGGAGCTAAAGGCGAAGACGACGCCACTTCCCCCGACGACATCACGTCGATAAACTTCGGCGACTTGTTGCGCGGACTGTTAAAGGACGAAAGTTTCGCCGTAGACGTAATATTGAAATCTCTTGAAACGGTGGGCGCCGACTTATCCTTCTATTTCGAAGCCAAAGCCAACATTACTCAGCTTTATATGCTGATGACCTTACTTACTGCGGACGAATCCACCCTTACCGACGCACAGAAAGAAGCTAAAAAGGCTCTCTACGGCGACGACGGAAAGATAGACTTGCTCAAAGTGCTTAGTTCTTCCGGCGTGGAAATGTTCCTTGAAATAGTAAACCGCCGCGAAGACAGCGAAAACGCAGGCTGCATAAAAGAAGACCTTGTTCTGGGTATATACCTTATTAAAGAAACCTCCCCCGACGGACTTAACGAATATCTGTCCCTGTATATAGATATGTCCGCTTTCCATATAGGAAGAATAAAGATAGCCGACTTCGAGTCCACCGCCAACGCTCTCATTAAGAGAATAGGCGAATTGTTCGGGAGTTCGGATACCGATGAAGACGAAACGGGTTCCGAAACCGGCGAAACCGGTTCGGAAACAAGCAACGCTTCTTCCGCCGCCGACAAAAAGGAAATAGATTCCGAATTCACGAAAGGCGCGTTTGAAAACAGCACCGAAATTTACGACTTCGTAAGATATATTATCTGGATGAAGTCCACCGCGGAAGCTAATAAAGAAACCCCCGAAAATATCCCGTCCGACCTGTTTATTACCGAAGCGAGAATGAACGAACTTCTCGCTGCAATGAATAGCAGCGACGGATTAAGCGGACTTAGCAACGCTCCCGCATCGAACGCAGAGCCGTTAAGCGACTTTATTCACGGAATAGTCGGCAACACTTACGGTCTTACCATATCCGCCGCGGCGAACGTTCTCGTAAAACTTCTTAACGAAGCGTTCAACGACGAAAAGAGGCGTTTCTCGCGCAGCTTCTTAAGTTACGTCGACGACCTGTACGACGGAGATAAGGAAGAAGAAATACTCGACAGGAAGATGATTTTGTCGAGAATGAACGATATTCTTATCGCAAACGAATGGGTGGAAGGCGATACGAGCGACGAAAACAACAGAAGAAAAGCCAACGCATGGGAAGCTCTTTTCGACAGCAACACGCTCGGCGACTACTATTCCGCCAAGGCGATGGAAATTTATAACGAACTCGCCGCAAATAATCCTTCCGACGCAGACGTTCGTCCTGCGGCGTGGGATAGTCTGACCGCACTCATAAACTCCGATATAGAAGCTATACAGACTACTCTCGACGACCTCTCCGCAAAATCCGATTTCCGCGACGTAATCGCGAAAGAATACACCGATTACTACGTTTCCGGCATAGCTCTCGACAGCTACGTCAACGCCATGAACATAAAACTCGACGCGTTAGACACTGCGTACGAGCAGGCAGTGGAAGCGGTAGACAAGATGTCGGGCATATCCGAATCGGCAAAACAGGCCAATATAGAACGTTTCGCATACGAATATTTCGTAGGAAGGTTCAATTGGAGTACCGCCGAAAAGGAAGCGTACATCGGCATCTACAACATGAAGTTTACCGAAAGCGGCGGCAGCGTCCTTACCGCAAGCTCGGAAGCGTGGAAAGCTATCCGCAGTATGATAAACAACGAGTACGAAAACTTACTTTCGGCGCTCCGTTACGTCAACTCCTACGCCTACAACGATTTCGGTTTGAAGACCACCGGTAACCAGACTCTCGACGGTTCGGAAGAAGACTTCATAAGAGAAAACAACGTATTTATAATAGCCGACGGCAGATACAGCCGTTACGCCGAAGCGGTAAGCTATACCTATAAGGCGATGGCTTGGAAGTATCTCGTAAGTAATAAGGCATTAGACGCCGACACCGCGGACGGATACTACACCGCCGCCGTAAATACTTACGTAAGGAACGCAAGAAACCTTCTTACCTTCCTTGAATACAGATACGCCGCATGGAAATATATCAACGCCGACGCGGAACGTATTCTCGCCACTACCGAAGACGGAAATAAATTCGTTATAAGAGCGACCGCCGCCGAAGACGGCACGGTGACCTGGTACAAGACCGAAATAACGGAACAGTATCTCGTCACGCTAGAAGACTACTACGACAAGTCGTATTCCGAAATTCCGCAACTTATAGTAGACGCGGCGAACAAGGAAGGCGTGCTTACGATAGGTTTCTTGTACGACGGTTCTATCGCGAACGTCAGCGCGGAAATAGCCAACCTGTATCTTAAAGTCGATTTCGTCAAGGCGGGTATAAAGATAGCCGACAGCGACCTGTCGAGAACGAGATTAAACTACGTTTATAACGATTACGGCGAAATCACGGGACAGGAAGAAGTCACGGAAGTAGTCAACGACGAAAATCTCCAAAAAACCAACGGAGAATTCTCGCTCCTCGACGAAAACTTCGGTTACGTCTACGCAAAACTCGACGTCGAATTCGGTATCAATATGGAAGACGACGTACAGTACGACTTTACCGAACTCGTAAATTCGCTCCTTACCCAGCTCGGTCTTAACCTTAATATAAACGGACAGACCTTGCAGATAGCCCCCGTACTCAGTATTCTCAGCACGGTAGGCGACTATTTCAGAATTTCTCTCGAAGCGAGAGTAAATCTGTTCCGCCTTGTAAACAAGGATTTGAGCGACACCGATATATCCCTTACCGTATATTCTCTCGACGTAAACGGAAACGTTAAAGAAACGGTATTGCAGTTGGTATTCGGAGCGGGCAGAGAAGACGACGGCACGGAGTACGATTTCGTATACGTGGACGCAAGAAGATTCAACATTCAGCGTCTGTACGTCAAGAACGCACTCGAACAGATTAAGAAGCTGCTCGGTAATTCCAACGAAAATTACGCTATATCCCACGATATTCACAACGGCGGCTCGATAGCGAAAGTCGTTATGGCGGCTATGATAGCCGACGTACTCGCTGTCGACGACGGCGACTACTCCGACACCATATTCGGCGCGTTCCCGGCTTACGCCGACGGCAACGGCGGCAACAACCCCGAAGTGGACATAAATCTCGCTAAGTACGGTATGAGCGTTCAGCTCGCCGCCAACGCTATCTACACCTTACTCACCTTCTTGGGTCTGGGCGACGTTAAGAGTATGATAAGTAAAGTCGGCTCGCCCGAAATAGCTCTCGACATATTCAGCGTGGCAAACTACGGCAAGGACGGCGACGTGTTGAAAGATTACGACGACGGCGACAGAAACTTAATAGCCGTAAGACTTAACTTCGACAGCGTCAACGAAAACGGCGTCAGCACCGGCAGGGGCATAGGTCTCGAACTCGCCATAAGGAATATGGAACTGAGTTTCGCTCAGGACAAGAGAATAGAATTTAACGAAGACGAAGTGTTGAAACGCGACGAAAACGGCGACCCCATCGACTTCGCGGAAGTGGACGGAATGTTACCTAAGATTGCGTTGAAGACCACTGTTCTTCTCGAAATCGACGCCGGCGTAACCAACGGAACCAATCTCTATCAGGAACCCGTCAACACGATAATGAACAATTATCTCGGCGGACTCGTGATGGATATAGCTCTGTACATAGCCAACAAACAGAAAATAACCGTAGCCGTAGACATAGAAGCAAGTCTCGATTTAGGCAACGGCGAAGACAACAACTATCTCGACCATCTTATATCCGGCTCTTCGCTCCGCGTAGCTCTCCGTATATTCAGAGTGGGCGACAAAGTATCCACCGACCGGAACAAGGAATGGGCTGTAATAACCTACTTCGGCGGCAACCTGTATATCGATTTGTCGGAACTTAACAGCGACAAGTTGTATCTTGCCGACGTCGGCAATCTTATTTTCGGCGACGGAAAAGACAAACAGTCGCAGGCGATGTTCGCCGCGTTCGACGCCCTTAACGCCGCAATAGGCGCGGTTAAGGTAGGAGTCGACGCCGAAATAAACTCTTCCGGTTTATACCTTATAGTAAAGAAAGCCGCCATAGCGAGCATGCTTAAAGTATTCGGTTTCGGCGGTTTCGACATGTTCCCCGACGCGGCTATTCAGCTCTACGTCAAGGGTATGAAGGTGGAAGAAGGCGTAAATACTTTCGATATAGGATTTAATCTCGCTCTCGGCGAAAATCTCGTTACGGGCAGCACCGAACTTAATCCGATACTCGGACTCGGTATGTCAATAAAGGGACTTTACGTAGGTTTCAGCGGACTCGATATTCAGGTGTCCGACAGTGCGGAATATATCCAGCTCGACCGTCTCGATACCGTTTATTTCTCCACCGAAATAATAATCAACGTCACCGACGAAAAAGGTATTTACAAACTCGGCGGATTGTTGCAGGTCCTTAAAGAAAACGGCTACTTCGACTTAGGCGCTACTCTCGGTATAGACACCGCGATAGACCCCGTTATAGAGTTCCTCGAATCGCTCGACTCCAAACTTTACGTCAAGGTTGACCTTACCGTAAACATAAAGAACATAATAGACGACTTACAGGCAAGAATAAGTATCTACACCAAAGCCCCCGAAGAAAGATCGGACAACGAAAGTCCCGTACTTAGTTTCGCGTACATAAGGGGCGACGTATATATAGACGCCGAAGGCATAAGCAACAGCGACAACTTCTATTTGGGTAAAGTCAAGATATCCAACCTTATGGATATAATAAAGGCTCTTACCGGAGCGGGAGCTTCCGACGACGCTAAAAACACTTACGAAAACATAAAGGCGTACGAACAGCTCTTCGCGAAGACCACTTCTTCCTTTGCCGACGTGAACGACAAAGTCAGCGGAACCATAAATATTATCGGCGACGTAGTGAAAGGTCTGACTGTAGAACTCGTCGACGGAGCTATATTCGGTATCCTTAAACAGCTCATGGGCGTCGATATGAAAGAACTTATCACCAACGTGGAAACAATGGTGGACAGCGTCATCGACCCCTATCTCGGAATTACGATTACTCCGAGTATGACTATTCTTATCACGATAGGACTGCCGAGCAAGGCCTACAACGTGTCGGAAAGCGTTATCGCCGTACCTAAGAGCATGGAAGACGCCATCAACAACTGGTACTCCGACAGGAAAGACGACCTTATCTACCCCGACGACGCCTGGAACAAACTTTTCGAAGACAGCTTGTTGTACGACTTGTACGACGTTTCGGGTTCGGTCAAAGCCGACAAGGTAAAAGAATGGATTTCTCTCGGTCTTCCCGATATAAGCGCGGTTTACGCCGAGATGCGTTTACGCTTCTCGAAGATGAGCGATAACCAGATTTACACCCTTACCTACGACTATATGATAGGCGAGATTTACGGCAACGACTCTCTCGCCGCCGCGTACGGGTACGATTTCGGTTCCGACAAGGTAATAGACAACACGACTAAACGCAGCGAAAAACTCAACGCCTTCTATAACGACTACTTAAAGACCGTCGCTTTCGACAGTTTCTATTCTTCTGCCGACGACGCGGTAAAGAGCGTTCTCGACAGTATGCTTACTATCTATTCGGGTAGCAAAGTTGCGGTTTACGACGCGTACGTAGTAAGTTCGGAAAGCGGAGCGGAAGAATTAAGAAACCTTTACGAAAAGGATACGCATAAAGAAAAGATAGACGAAATGAAGTCTTCCGTAGGACACGAAGCGGTCGTTTATATGAACCTTATCAAAGGTATCATGAACTCGACTTTCGCAATGGAAGACGCCTGGATATCCTATATATCCGACCAGATTAAGTACACTTCGGGCAGCGACAAGACTAAAATTTATCTCGCTAAGTACGACGAACTGTATACTATCCAGCGCGCCTACGCCTGGGATACCTTCATGGCGGAAGCTATCGAAAATAAGGACTACGTCAAGGTAGCCATGATGGAAAGCGCGTTTAACTACGCCGTAGGAAGATACAAGACCGCTACCGAGCAGGAACTCAAAGCCTACGCTTACGACAAGTACAGAAAAGACCTTATAGACGACTCCACCACTTACGAAGAAGCTCTCGTAGCCGACGACGTAAGCATATTGAAGACCGTCGTCATTAACGAAATGCGTCTGTATAAGTACCGCGGAGAAAGCGAAGATATAAGTTCTATAGGCGTAACCAAGGACGACATTACCGACTTAATCGCGATTATCGAAGCGATAATAACGGGAATTCAGTCCTACAGCGTCAAGAATACCGTTATTCTTAACGAATATCAGGAAGCGGAACTCGCTTACGACATTATATTCTCTTCTTCCGACGCCCTTAACGTAATAAGCGAACTCTTCTCCGGTAACTCCACCGAAGTGTTGAGAAAAATAAGAGCTTACGCTATAGACGAACTGAGAAAATCCGACGTCGAAAGAATAACCAACCAGATTGCGGCTTCTTCCGACGAAACCGAATCCGACAAGACGGAACTTCTCTCCGCCCTTATCGGTCGTTACGCCGACAGGTTTGAAAAACTCCGCGGTCAGTCCGCAGAACAACTCGCAATAGAAGACTACGCCGACGGAAAATCCTTCCGCGCGGACGCCTGGAACAACCTAATAAGTCTCGAATATAAGAGTATTCTTCCCGAAAACGCCGTTATCCTTTCGGTAGAAAACGGCGCGAAGAACAGCGGATACGCAATTAGCGAAGAAAACAACGGTTACGAAGTCAATCCGTCGGTTTACTTTGCGAACAACTACAACGTAAATATCGAAAACGATATGCTTAAATTAAGTCTCGTCTACGCCGAACTCAAAGCGAGAGCGACCGACGAAAGTAAGTTTATCGAAGCGGAAAATTACTCCGACGACTCCGACAATGTCGGCAACGTAATAAGCATCTGCGCTAATTCGGGCTACGGCAAAGACGGGTATCTCGTCGAATTTTACAGGACGGCAAGAAGTCTTGCACGTTATCTCTACCTTATAGGAGCCACCTTATCGACGGAAGACGTCGAAACGGTCAAAGCGGTCGGAGAAAATAATTACGGAGTAATTTCCTGCGAAGCGTATTACGACGGTTTTGCTTCCTACAAGGGCGAAAGCGCGACTCGCTACGGCGAAATAGCCACCGCTCTCGGTATCGTAAAAGATATGTACGCTACCCTTAAAGAAGAAGAAACCAAACTCGAAAAGAGCGTAAGAAAGGATATTAACGACTCCGTCAAGTCGATAATGCCGTCCCGCGAAATCACCACCGATAATCTCACCGAAGCGAAGACCAACGGCGAGATAGCAGACGGCAAGGGTATGCCTTTGTATCAGACTTACCTTGCGCTCGTTCTGTTTAAGACTAAGTACGCCGGCGACGCGTCGGTAATTGCGGCGTTCGATTACGCGGAGAAGTACCGTTCTCTCGGACTTAACGAGTTCGTTGCCGCCGTATACGGAAGATTCGTTAAGATTTGCGTATCCGACAGCCTTAAAAAAGAATTGGAACAGACCGTCACCTCCTTTAACGGCGGCGACTACTCCGCCCTTACCGCCGAAGCGTGGAACGCCTTTAACTTCGACGGCGACGTCTACGACAACGACCGCAACGTGGTCGAAATAAAGGAAAGAGCGACGTTTATAAACAAATTGTTCGAGCGTATTACCGACGAAGAATACGCAAAACGTTCCGCGTGGGAAGCGTGGTACAGACTGTCCTCCACCGCCGCGAGAATAGAAGAAATGGACGATATGCTCAGAGCGAAAGTGTTTGAAGACCTTTATCCGTCCATAAAGAATCTTCTTACCGAAATAATCGTCGGCAACGCCAATACCGTAATAAAGGACGGCATGAGCGTAATAGGAGTAAGCGCTAAGACCTACGAGACGGTCAACATAATCTCCTATAACGAATACTTCGAAGACTTAAAGCGCGAAACCGAAGCTCTGTACGCCACCCTTAAAGATTACGACAAAGAATTGATCGACGTGTCCGACGCCGCCGAAAACGAACTTACGATAGAATTCGAAAGTTCCGCTACTGACGTGCAGAAAGCGTCGATCATGAAGAAAGTTTACGACGAAATCTCCGCAAACGCGTCCAAATACGCCGAAAGCGTAGCGGTGACGTGGGCGGAAAGCTACGTCGCGGCTCGCAGAGCGTTAATAAACGCCGACAGACAGCAGTACAGCAATCTTATGTACGACAAACTGCCCGACGCCGACAGAAATAAGTACATATCCGATATATTCGCCGCCTTTAACGCAGCGGTTGAGTTGACGATAAGTAATTACGGAGCCGTCACCGAAAGCGTCCTTCTCGAAGACGCGAAGAAGAACTTTGATACCCTTATCGAGTCGGTCAACGGTCACCTTAACGAAGCCGAAAGCGCAAGAAGCACGTACGAATACGAAAAGAACTATCTTAAAGCGTACAATAAGTACTTCTCCGACGCCGAGAACGCAGGTAAGACGGATAAAGACTTCGAAAAGGCTATGGACGAACTCGAAGGCGGAATAGAAGAATATCTCGGTTCCGACTACGAAAAGGTGTCCTATACCGCTCCTACCTATCCTGCCGACGCTTCGACCGTCACCACGATGAAAGGTATGAAGACTTTGTGGGACAGCGTAGTAGCCGCCGACAGACAGATAAGAAAAGATACGTTGAAGTTTAAGTACGATACGTACTCGTATAATCAGGACGCAGGTATTACTCTCGCCGAATACAACGCAGGCGTAAGAACCGTCGACAACGAGAACTACTCCGACGGCAACTACGTCATGTACGCATACCTTAACGGATACGGCGACCTTACGAGAAGACAGAGCGAAACCGAATACGGCTTCTACAACAGAAAGATAGTCGGATTAAGAGTGCTGGAAAACAACGCTAAGATTTCCGAACTGTCGAGAAACACTATCGTGGAGAACGCCGGCGAATATCGTACCGCCGCACTCGGCTGGGAAAACCTGTTCAAGGATAACGAAATCACGATAGACAGAAAGACTCTTCTTACCGCGGTTTATTCCTTCTGCCTCGATACCTGGTACGATGCCGACGCTACTCTTGTCGGGTACAGAAACGATATTTACTCCGTATACTACGACACCGCAAGTAAGATGTTCGATTCGCTCTTTGCGGCGGGTCATATCACTTCGCTCTTCGGCGGAACCGACGCGAAAGTCGAATACAACGACTATATAGCTAAGTTCGACGAATTGAAGTCGGCAGTTGCGGCTCTCGGTTCGTCTGCGGCACAGGCCGACAAAAACACCGTCGGACTGTACGAAAAGGACAGAACGGAAGTTTTACTCACGCCTACCGACAAGAACAAGGCTATCCTTATAGAGAAGATTTACGAGTCCTACGTCGCGGGCAGACTTTCCGCGGGCGTGGTTTCCGATTTCGACTCGGTATTGAGTAACTACGGCGCGACGTTTGAAAATAAGGTTTACGAAACCGCTTACGAATACTTCACCGTGCTTATCTATTCGGAACGTAACGGAAGTATCTACGACGATTTCAGAACGAAAGCGGCGGCGTTGTACGACGAATACGCTACCGTAGCGATAGCGTTGCTTAAACAGATTTACTTCGAAATCACCGGTTCGGAACTTAACGTAAACACGATTACCGCCGCGGCAAGCGCGTTCAGCGGTTTCGTAATCCCCGGCGAATATTCGAGATTCGTCGCGTTTATTAACGTGTTCGCCGACGAGACGGCTAAGTTTACCGAAGACGGCGTGCTTACTTCCGACGGCAAGTTAAGGACGCTTGCCACCGTTATTAAAGAAAACGGCGTTCTTACGGGTAACGACTCCACCGTCGATAAGATGACGGAAATAAGAAAAGCGTTCGTAACGTTTGTAAGAGACAATTACGTAAAATTCGGCGCGACCGAAAATATGTTTGTAACGCTCGCTAAGTATTACGATAGTTTCGCTTCTCTCGCCGAAGAATATTCCGCTTTGTTCACCGTTGCGGAAACCGCCGCAAAACGTGCCGAAACGAAGAACCTTATAGAAAATTACGGATACGACGTAAGCGGCGCAAGCGACGCTTATATAGATATGCTCAGCGTAATCTTTATGGCGGGCAGCAGCAATATAGGCGGCATCAACAGAATTTACAGACAGAAGTTCGATAGTTACGCTAAGGACGTAAACAGCGCGGTATATCTTACCATTACCGAAGTTGCGTTCAGAAACGCTCTCGCGGCAAACTACGACGATATAGCCGCCGCGATAAAGGCTAACGACCCGCTTCTTAAATCTTTTGTGGAAGGACAAGGCATTGACTCGACGTCCACCGCACAGGAAAAAGCTCTCGCACTTATCGCTCTCAGCGACGAAATAGAAAGTTATCTCGCGTCGGGCAAGACGTTAAGCGAAGCTACGTCGGCTAAATACGAAGAAACGAGAAGCGCAATTCTTAGCCTTTCCGAACCCGAAAAATACCTTACTTCCTATATCTGGAACAAGTATTATTCCTTCAAAGCAAGCGAAGAAATAAAGAACGCGCTCGCACTTAAAGAAACTCTCGCCGCAGGGGGCGAAGGCGACGTCACCGAATACCTTACTTTCGTCGAAATGAGCGACATACTTAAAGAATATCTCTCTTACAAGCAGTCGCAGGCGATAGTGGATCTCGTATCCGTACTCGAAGACAGCTCTACCTTAACAAAGAGCTTCGACCAAATCTACAAGAACGCGTTGAAATCCGCCGAAGCGTTGGCTGACTTTACGTTGTCCTTAGGCGTATCGGGCAAGGATACGAGCATACTCTTCGACATAAAGAGATATCAGGAAGACGAAACGGGTACGAGCGTATCGCTTATAAAAGACGTTCTTACCGACGAAGAGAAAGCGGAATACACCGAATACTCCGAACTTACTCTGAGAGTAAACCTTAACGCATCTCTCGGAATAAACTTCGACGAAGGTCGTCTTGACATCAATCCGCTTCTTAACCTTATCAACCTGCCCGTTAAACTGAGCGAACTCGATATAGACTTCCTTGCGGAACATACCCTGTACGCTACGATAGAAGGACAGCTCGGTATCAACTTCGAAGCGTTGCTTTCGGGCGACACCGACAGAATAAACAGTTCTATAGTAGGCGAGCTTGCCCTTACCTATTACCTTATCGACCACGACACCAACGGCGAAAACACGAGATTCGAGCAAGTCTTTATTCATATCTGGCTCTTCGGACCGAACATTTACGCTCAGGTAGAACTCTTCGACAGCCACGTCAGCGCGAAGATACCTTTCGCTCTCGGCGAAAAGATTATGAGCGCGATAAATCCGTCGAGCGGTGAAGAAGACGACGAAAATAACAGTAACGGGTCTTCCGCCGCCGCAATAAAGGCGTTGAATTCCGCCGTAATGAGCGCGTACCACGGCGTAAGCCGCGAAGAAGCGGAAAATATGCTTAACCCGTTCGAACAGCTCTACTCCGTCGTCAACAACGCCGACAGCAGCCTTATCGACGTACTTGAAGTATTGCTGAGAATAGGCACGAAGGAAACCGCTCTTATCCTTACCGTGGATATTCTGGCGGAACTCGTCAAAGTAATCTTCAAGGAAGAAACGTTGAGCAGCGACCTTGAAGATTTGGTTAATCTCGCCTTCACGGAAGGAGAACTCGCCATAGAATACGGCGACGACTTCGGTCTGAGCTTCAACATAAGAAAGAACGCCGAAGAAGGCAGCGACAAAATAGGTTACGACGCGGAAATTGCGTTGTTCAGGGACACTGTAATAAGTCTCGACAGAGCTAAGTACGACAGTCTCTACGGCTCGATAGACGGACTTTACAAAGACGGTTTCTTCGAAGACTTCTTCGCGCTCGGACTTAACGTGGACACTTCCGCCACCCTTAACGAAATACTCGCTTCGGTAATCGGTGCGCGTACCACGGTAAGTTTCAGCATCTACCTTGAAAGCAACGTGCTTAAGTCCATACTTGACTGGAGCGACCTGTTCAGCGTTCAGGAAATAGAAACTTTCTTCCAGCTCAAAATATTGAAGAACGCCAACGGAAGAATTCGCCTTGACATAGGTCTCGATATCGACCTTGAAAAGACGGCGTTCGACTTCTACATAAGCGGATATAACGGCGACGGCACCAACATATTCAATATTTACTTCGTCGGCGGACTTCTTAACCACGACGGCGAAGGCATAGGAAAGCTCGACCCGAAGATTTACGTCGACTGCGGAGACGGCTTGCACGACAAACTGTTGCTTACTCCGCAAATGGGCTACAACATGTTTAACATTAACCTTGTCAACATATTCTTCTATCTTATCAACAGCGATTCCCGCTACGAAATAGATATGAGTAACGCCGCCGCGCAGAACGCCGCCTCCTTCGACGCTCTCGTGGACGATATGGATTGGAGCGACGTAATAGAAGGTCTTACTTTCGGCAAAGGCACTATAGGTATCCGCCTTGCCACCACGGTAGTAAACGCTTTCTTGCAGGCGCTGTTCGGATTCGAATTCGCAGAACTTGGCAATATTCAGCTGGAACTCGACAACGTAAATAACACGTTGTTCCTGACTATCCCGCTCGACGCTCCCGTATACGACGACGACGGAAACGTGGTCAACACGTCGAAAATAGACTTCGGTTTCGGCTTGTCGGATATAAATATTCGACTCGGACAGAGAGAAAACTTCTTCGGCGAAAACATTTCCGAAAAGTTCTCGACGGGATACGAACCGTTAGATAACTACGTTTGGGTGACCGAAATAAACAGTTCGTTCCACATAAACGACGATTTCAACACCGCTCTCGACTTGTCCGGACTTACTTCTTCTCTTATTAACGGACTCGGTTTCAACGTTAAGAGCGGCGACGCTCTCGACGTAGAGATACTGTTTGCGTTGCGTACCTATATAGACTTCTCGGATATAAGTAAATTAAGGTTCGAGCTGGAAGTAGCGCACGGCGACGGAAACGGCTCCTTAGTGCAGAGAATACTCGCTATAAAATACGTCGGAACGGAAGATAACGGCGCGGTATATCTCGACCTTTCGGGATTAGGCTTACCGAAGATTTCGTTAAGTAACGTAAACTTAGGAAAACTCGTCAAGGATATCCTTAAAAAGATAGAAACGGGATTAAGTAACGACGAACAGGAAATCACACCGCAACAGGCTGACGGCACCGTCGGCAACGATATTACCGACGCGGAAAAACGCGCTCAGAGATATCAGGATATAGCGGATATGGAATTCGGGCAGAATATGCTTATGCTTATCTACTCCGACGAAGAAGCAAGCATCGCGATTACCGGTGCGTTGCTCCTTACCCTGGTCGGCAACCTTAACGACCTGCTCGGCGGAATTCTTCCCGACGTATTGCTCAACATCCCGACGTTCAGTTACATCAAGATAGGTCGCGACGACGCCGATAAAGTAAACGGTATTCAGTTAGTGCTGGACGAAAACAAGCAGTTCTCAATTCGTTACAACTTCGATAAGAGTTACTCTCACCTGAAACCGAGAACGAAACTCGACGAAGTGACCGATATGACTATCGTAAGCGACGACGACAAGGACGAATACACGTCTATAGACCAATTAAAGAACCTGCATATAGGTCTTAATCTCGACCTTACCTTGCAGACCAAGAACCCCGGTTCGGGCGACAAGAGCGAAGTTATTTCCGGGTTCGAAGACATGCTCGAAAAGATATTAGGGTTGCAGGCAGACACAATTTTGTTCGACTTGCAGGATACCACGATGACGTTCAGCGTGGGACTTGACTTAGGCGTGGACCTTACCGATTTCGCTAAGTCCGTGTTGAAGCTGGAGATTACCTATAACGACGAAGTAATGATAGGTCTTTATTACATCGACGGAGTGGTTTACGCCGACTTAGGCACTCTCGGACTTTTCAGAGCGAGCATAAGCGGTATCGACCTTGCGGCGATGATTATGAGTATGCTTTCGGGTACCGATTTCGAAACGATGATTACCACCGACGGAATAGACGTCGCGGGACTCGTCGGCGGCATACTCGACGCGGAAAAACTCAACGAAGGCGAAAAAGGCAGTACCGTTAAGTCGAGTACCTTTATAAAACCCGAAACGAAAGGTTCGGCGTTGACCGATTTCGACTCCGCTATGCAGACCGTGGCTTCCGGCACTCTCAACAGCGGATACACGACCAAACAAATAGGCGTTATTGCAAACGCTATGACCGACAATAAGATAAAAACTCTGTCGGGACTTACCGCCGAACAGAATAAGGCTCTGTACGACTATATCTTAGGCGGAAAGAGTATTGCGGAATTTATTATAAGTTCCGCCGCCACCGACTATCTCTACTACGGAGAAAAGTCGAGAGTAGCTAATGCTATAAGCACCCTTATTACTTCCGCGCAGACTACGTTTAAGGGTATGACTTCCGCTCAGGTAGCCGACGCCATAGCCGACAGCGTGGCTTCGGGCAAGACCTATAAAGGTTTCGGCGTGCAGCAGATGCAGTTTATTTACGACGTACTTGTGGAAGAAAACCTTACGAGTATCGACAAGATGAGCGCTTCGCTTAAATCGACGATAGCTTCCGACTACGCGGAAAAGAAAGCCGACAGTATAAACGCGGCTCTGTTCGCCACCGAAAAAGATATGGTAAAAGCGGTGGAAGACTTCTTATCCGCGATGATTAGTTCCTTCGCGGGAGCTACGCCCGAAATTCTTAACGCGATAGCCGGCGGTATGACGGCGGCGGGACTCGACTTCCTTGAAATGAAAGGCAGTCACTACGACGCGGACGGAAATTCGGAAACCAACGTGACCGCAAGGAAGAGAGCTTTCGTCGAAAAGACGGTAGACTCCTACTGCGCCGACTACGTCAACGTGAAATACGGTATCACCGATTCCGAAAAAGAACAGCTCAAAGCGAAGACTCTCGCTCACTTCGGTATCTATGACAATAACGGCTCGTCGATAAGCGGCACTACCGGTAACAACGTGGACGGAAAACCCGTCGTAAATCTCATTCTTACCAATACCGAAATAAAGATAAATCCGAATGCGGCTACGCTCGGACTGATAATCGGTATGGTTATGCCCGGAAAGAACATTTCCGTACCCGACTTCAAGCGTATGGAACTCGTCCTTAACACCTACGACGGATTGAGTAACATTAACTTTAATTTAGCAATAGACTCGTACGGCAACAAGGTAGCCCTGTCCATACCTACGGGCGGACTTACGTTTGCGTTCAACGAAGGCGTGGGAGAACTCGCCGGCGGCAAAGACAAGACCTTTGCCGAAATGTTCGATTTGCCCGACGTATCTTCTTACGGCGGACTTACGGGCGTAAGCCTTAACGGCAGCGGACTTAACCTTAACACCACCGCTCTCGTTAACAGCCTTCTCGACGGTATCTTTATAGACGACCTTACCATCTATCTCGAACACAGAACCGATTACTGGTCGAGAAAAGATTTGTTCTCGAAGTACCCGAAAGTAGACTCTACCGGTCCGTACACCTACGCCGATAACGACGACGGTTATTTAGGTAACGACGCCGCCGCGTTAAGCGGAATAATGAAAGTTCTTAACATCGTCAACAAGATTTACAATCTCGTCAATGTTAAGAAGTGGTATCAGTACATAACGGGCGGTTCGAGCCTTATTTCTTCGGTCACCAACACGAAGAACAAACCTGTATTCACCCGTAACCAGTACGCAAGGGGCAAACTTTTAGCCTACAAGTCGGTCACGAACGTAATCAACGCCGACATATCCACCCCGTCTTACAAACAGGGCAACATAAGCGCGCATATCGACCACCACCAGATTTTCGTGTCGATAGGTATGTCGCTCACCATTAAGATTTATATAACGCTCGATTTGAGTTCCTTCCTGAACGGAAGTAACGAAGGCGTTGAAAGCAAGGGTCTTAACCTGTCCAACATTATGGGTATGGTACTCTTCCCCGATAGTATGTTCGCGTCGGAGAACGCCGAAAACGGCACGGGCAGATTCTACGGCAGAGTCACCGACACCGACGGTAACCCCGTAAGCGAAGCTACCGTCACTATAAGTAACGGCACCGGCGATTACCAGACCAGAACCACCGACGCAGACGGATACTACTACTTCCTTAATCTCCCCGTCACCGAGCATATTTACGGCGAGTACAATATCTACAAACTCGAAAAATGGCTCAAAGAAAACGGTCTTATGAACGACGGCGACAAGGAATACACGCACGAATACATAAGTTACGACGGTAAGGACTATCGCCTTATCGACGGCGTGTACTATAATCTCGGCGACAGAACCACGATAAGCGTGTCGAAAGACGGCTGCTCGTCGTTCTACGAAAGAGATATATTCGTATTGCCGAAAGAAACGAACACCGCTATAAAACGCGATGTCGTTTTGGTAGACGCGGCGAAGACCGGCGAAGTACCCAAGGACGTAACATTCAAAGGTAAGTCCTATTATAAGGACGGCGACGACTTGGTAGCGTTCGGCGGAGCGAGCCTTGTCTACAACGGCGGCAACGGACTCACCGTATCCAGCGTTCTTTCCGACGGAAACGGTGTAGGCTCTTACGAAATGACCGTAAAGGTTTACGACTCCATAAGACAGTATTACGAAGATAATCACCTGTCCACTCTCGCGCACAACTTCACCGCCAATATGTCGGGCTACAACTTAGTCGGATTCAGACTTTCGGGCGACGATACGATAATTACCGCCGACGGACTCAATACTCAGCTTAACGACAGGATAAGACGCGGAGCAAGCGGTATGAGTATAGATATCGATATGATATTCGAACGCACCGACGTCACCACCACCACGATAGTGGGTAAGATACTCGTTCCTAAGGAAAGGGGCAGTTCCGAAATGGTAGTTCCCGAACCCGGCACTTATCAGATCTGGGTAAGCGTGGGCGGACACACTTCGGGCGTAATAGACTACTACGACCTTGCCCCCGACGACTTCTCGGTGGCGGTAGACCGGGACGGTAACTTCTCGTTCACGGGTAAAGAACTCGCTCTCGAAAATATCGGCGCAAGTTCGTACATTATTAAGTTCCGTAGCGAAATCTATCAGAACCTTAATCTCGTAGCCGACGCCGACGGCAACGCTACCGACACCTTCGGCAGCATGAAAGTTCTCGACACCTACAACGGTCAGGTGGCAAGCTACTACGTCACTCTCAATCCTATTTACAGAGAAAAGCACTGGTCGGAAGAAGTGACGGGTATAAGCGAAGAAGAGAACATTTCGAGCATAGGACAACTCATTGGCCGCGTAAGAATAAGACTCGGCGCGGACAAGCTCGACGGCGAAGTTCACGACGACGGCGACAACGGGGTTCAGGACCACGACCACAGCTATCAGGACGACGTCAGCAACCTTATTTACGAAGGCAGCAACGCTACCGACCGATACAACACTTACACCTATATCGAAGCGTGGCTGAATTCCGGCAAGATTAACGATATACTCGCGGGAGTGGAAAGCATCATTCTCGGTATGATGGGCGTGACGGGCATAGCTCCCGGACAAACCATAAGCGCGCAGGATATTTCGCGCGGCGGCACGACTACCGACGCCGACTTCCGTCTCGACCAGTACAGCGAGTTCGATATTATAAACCAGGGCGAAGCCAAGCTTAAAGAATCGTTCGTAAAACGTTACAAAGGTCGTTACAACGAAGACGACTTCCGTATCTTCGATAAGATTTACGTAGACAAGGGCGCGTACTATCAGGCAATGCACAGTTCTCTTGCGAAGATGAGCGCGGGGCTTGTGCACTTCGTTCTTACCATGGTATTCGATTCGACCGGTCTTGCCACGATGGAAGCTCTCGGCGTTCACCTTACCGACCTTATAGCCTTCGCTATTCTCGACCCGACGGCGTTCGAAGCGCTTAACGCAATCAAGATGCTCGGAGCTATCCCCGGCGTAGGCGTAGTCTTTACCGTTCTCGGTACGGTTGCGGGCGCGCTCGGTTCTATTCTCAGTACGATAGGCACGCAGCTCGGAGCTATCATAGGAGAACTCGCCACGATATTCTCCTGCTTACTGCCGATACAATTAGGGTACAATATGTTCGATACGGTAGACCTTGCCGACAGCCCGCTGCAAGCGGCGGGATTCACGTCGGACTACTTCACCGACAGGACGTACGATACCCCCGTGGAAGTAGACGGACAGTACGTCACAATGTACAAAGACGCAAGGACGTACGACTTGTCGACATACGCAAAAATAACCTTGAACCAGGGTAACAACGGCGGATATCTCGACCGTATATCCTTGTTCATAAACTCCGCAAGCTATAATGCAGCAAGCGAAATTTCCGATAACGTCGACAGCGGCAACCGCATGGGCGAATACACCGCTATGCAACAGGGCGACTGGAACTACGAATACTGGAAGAACAACGGCAGAGTCGGTAACTATTATAAAGAAGTGGTTAAGTACAAGACCGAGGAGTCTTACACCGAAATATCCGACCTGAGTAAGCACGACGGAGAGTATTACTACTTCGACCGGGACAACAACAAGTACGTAATAAGTTCTTCCGCCGCCGAAGACGGAAATTACGAAACCCGCGACGACGGCAAAGGCGGACAGGAGAAAGTCCCGTACAGCCGCGAAGTATTAGAAACCACCGAAGTGGAATCGAGAGAAGTGACTTACGCCACCGACCCGAGCGCGAAGTACGGAATAAAGAGCGTCGACGTCAAGTCTATGAACGTAGTGACAAACGGCGTCACCGACGAAGCGAACGAGAAGTTCATGAACGATTGGATTAAGCGTACCAACGTCAATTCCTACGCGGTAGTGGACGATTACTACATCGACCCCGCCACCAACAAGAGAGTGGTCTACAACAGAGTCTTTATCTACGACGACGAACAGAACGTCAAAGAAGATATGTATCAGGAAATCGAGATAAAGAACAACGGTATCGACATTCGTCAGGTGAAAGACGCCTTTACGGGTACCTTCAAGAACGTTTCTTACGATAAGGTCACCAAGTTGTGGACGGACGAAGTAGTTACTCCGCCTACCAAGATTACTTTCTGGGATCCCTTCGATCTGACCGACTTTACTATGGAAGGCGGCACTTGGGCAAGTTCCGACGGATACCAGGGCGTAAGAAGAAACACCGACCCGACTATCACCGTGGACAAAGTATTGCCCAACAGGTATATGGCATCGTTTGCCGACGGCAACAGCACGGGAACGAACGGTATGAATATTTACTGGGACGTAAGCGCGTTGAACCTTACCGCGGCTGGCGTTGAAAAAGACTACCTTAAAGGCTACGTCGGTAACGGCACCTACGCGAAAATCCAGGTTGAAGTCAAACCTTTCACCGTGGATATAGTCAGCGCGAAAGCTCAGATTATAAAACAGGTCTCCGACAGTCTCGTCATTGACCCGTACACCTTCGACGCGGAAGAATTCGTAGCGGGACTGCCCAGCTTCTTCTACTACGATTACGAAAGCGGCACCGGTACGGAAACCCGCAAGAAGACTTATCTCTTCAACGAACTTAAGTGGTCGCTCGACTACACCGTAAAGGACGGAATAAGGAAGTACGATTCTCTCGATTACGTAACCGAAGGTTTCGAACCGTACATTAACCTTACTTTCAGAGCGTACGAAGCTGTCCGGGACGCGGAAGACGAAGACAAGTGGACGGACGCCGACGGCAACACCCCGTACACCACCGTCAAGATACCGCTTAAAGTCAAAAACAACGAAGTTAAATTCGTCGAAAGCGCGGTAGACAACAGTATCGGCGGAATAGTATCGGTAGGTATGCCGAGCGGATACAACGGTATGATCACCTTCAACCCGTTAAATAACCGCGACCCGTACTCTTCTCTCTACTATCTCGAAAGTTTCGACGTAGCGGTCAAGAAAGACGGTTCGACAATAAACGATTGGGCGATTATCCCCAACAGCTTCGAATCGATTACGCAGAACGGTAAGAACTTATCTAACTACGACAGCAGCTTCTCCGGAGAACAGTCCTACGCGGTAAGCTACAAGATTACCGACGGAACGGGTTACGTTCAGACGATGTATATCTACGTCAAGATTTTGTCCAGCAACATTCTGGCGGGACAGAGCTATTACCTTAAAGGTAACGATAAGGTATATATCGAAAACAACCGTGATCTCTATCCGTACGCCGCTACCGAAAGTTACGACAGCGAAGTAGCGAACAGCTACGCAAGCGGAGATATTCTCGCAAGACTGTACCTGTCCGACAACATTAACGTCGTCTACGAAAGCGGATACGAAGAAAGAGTGGCTCTCGGCGAAACCAAAGAAACGAAGAAACAAATTTACGTAGTCTACGACGAAGAAAGCGGCAAATTTACAGCGAAAGGCGCTACGCTCGTCACGGGCAGAGATTTCAGCTACCGTATCCCGTACCTTAGCTACGCCGACGGCGGCGCGAAGACTATCGAAGCGGTAATAGGACAGCACGGATACGCCCGGTGGGAACTCGACGACGTTCTTACGAACGTAGTCTTAGGACACCTTGACGTAAGCTACACCCTTAACAAAGCCAAAGCAATAGCGTACGATACGTTGTACGACAGTCTTAACCGTTACGACAAGTTGTCGTTGTCGAGAATACTCGTCGCCGAAAATAACAGTAAGGCGAGAGCTTGGGACGTCTGGTATAACAACTACGCCGACGAAACGAAAGACACTTACAGCGAAAACGACGTACTTAAATTAGACGTAATGCTCACCGACGCCAAGTTGTCGTTCGTTACCATAAGCTACGCCACCGCGCAGAGCCTTGCGTACGAGCAACTTCTCGTAGACAACACTTCCGCCGTCACCGACAGCAACAAGATAAGCGTGACGGAACTTAGAGAAATGTTCGCCGAAGTAAGAGCGGACAACATAAACAAGTCCACCGTGGAACAACAGGCTCTCACCTTCGCTAAGTGGTATAACGAACGCACCAGACACGAACTTTCGATAGAAAGAACGGTTATGGCAAGAAGCGCGGAAGCTACCGGCAGCGTAAACGTAAGCCCCGACAAGGAAGTCACCGAAGACAACGTATTGGACTTCATACCCACGGGCGTAAGCGTAGGCTACAAGGACGTTACGAGCGATGACGGCGAATACAAGATGATTACCACCGACGTGACGTGGATAGTCGACAGAAAAGAACTCGTCGAAAAGATGAGTTATAACGGCGCTATTATAAGCGCGGAAGCGTTACTTAAAGACGAACTGTTCGGCGACCAGGTACTCCGCAGCGTGGGCTTGAGAATAAATCAGCTTAAAGTTTCCGGCATAGCGAGCATGTTCGAAGAAGGCGACCTGCCCGACGTAAGCGCATACGACGAAGCGACTATAGACGCGTTCCTGTCGCAGTATTACAGCGCGGACACTCTCGGAGTCAGAGCTTATGCGTTCGCTATCATTATAGAAGGCGCAGACAAGATAGTAAGAATAAGCACCGAAAGCGGTATGGAAAACGCCGTGTGGGAACTCGCTACGAGCGACGCTTACTACGAAGGCACGACCGACAGAAAGATATTGTGGCAGTACGCCGAAGACACGAACGGCGACGGCAACTACGATAACGACGGTATAAGTTACGACCCCGCTAAGGGCGCGCACAAGATAAGAGTATGGGTTCAGAGTAAGAACTACGACAGCGTAAACGTAACCGGCGGCAAGTGGCAATACGCGGTGGAAATCGACTTCACCGACATAAAACACGCTTTCCAAGGGTCCGACGACGTGGCAAGTCTTGTATCCTTCTCTAAACTCGTCGACGAAACCGTAACCGATATAGTTAAGGTAAGAGTAGACGGCGACGAAACCAAAGCGAGCGTCAAGTACAACGAAAGTACGGGTAGATACGCCATAGCGTTCAACCCGTCGCAGGTAAAGATAGACGAAAGTTCGTTAGTGGAATTCGACGTCGACCTTGGCGGAACGAAGTACGACAAAGACGGCAAGAGAGTAAGCAACTGGATGCCCGCTACGATAGACCTCGACGACAACGACGAATTCTACAAACTCAAAAAGTTCGATACTATCGCTACTTTCGGAACGAGAACCAACAACGTTCAGAACGTAAACGTAACCCTTATAAACAAAGCGGAATACGTGTTCGACGAAGTGGCGGAAGTAGTTTATATGCGCGACGGCAAGGTAGTGGACTTCGACAATCAGATAGCTACTTCTCTCGAAGACCTTACCGCTATACTCCCGGATACAGCGTTGGTTGCGGGTACTATGGACGGCGTTTACGAACAGGTAGAACTCCCCGTAAGATGGTCTTCCATAGAAGAATACGGACTTAACGGTCTTACTTCCGACGGCAGCCGTCCGACGGCGAGAGCTTTAATCGGCGACAGAACCTTCGGTTATATCCCCGACAGAACGGTCGAACTTATCTTAGGCGCGGAAAGCGAAATCGTCGTAAGCGGTATCCCCGACGTCATCAACGTAGACCCGTACGGCGACGAGAACCTTGAATGGATGCAGGAAGAATACTCCATAGCTACCGTTACTTCTCTCGTTCACGACGCGGACGGTACTGTAAGGAGAGTAACCAAGACCGTAGACGTCAAGATATCCATGGAAGACGTAGATTTAGCCGATTACAGAAGCAACAACTTCGTAAGAAGCGAGTATTCGGTAAGATTTGCGTTAGGTCATACGGTGACTTCGGCAAGAACCGACAGCGGAACGTTCGACGTAAGATACGAAGTAAGAAAGTCGGTAATTCTCCGTGACAGAAGTATAACCGATATGTACATCGCCGGATTTAACGGCATAGTAAACGGCGAAGCCGACTGGACGGAAATAGAATATATTACCGCCGACGTATTCGAAAGAATAGGCGTTAACGACTTCGCGTACGAAATAAAAGTCAACCCCGCCGAAAGTACCATAGCCGCCGTAAAAGCTAAACTCGGCGACAAGTACAACGGAATAACCACCGTTTATACCTATGACGAAACGATTAAGTCGGGCGTAGAGTACGAAATCAAAGAACCTAAGTACGGTTGCTTCATAGTCTACGGCAGCGGTACCGAAGCTACTTACGTATCGAACGTAACCTTCGAAGGTATCGAAGATATAGTCTACACCGCTAACGGCGGCTTCTACACCGACGTGGTTAAGGCTGTAATAGGCGAAGGCGACTTAAAACAGACCGTTCCCGTCATCGTCAACGTAAAACGCGCTCTCGTCACGGGAATAAAACTTCTCCCCTACGAATACTCCGACAGCGAAGAATATTCGCCCGCAGGAACGAACGGCGGCGTATACGTTCCCGTCAAGACCGACTCCGACGGCAACGTGACCAGACTCGTGATAGAACCCTTCTTAGGTTTCGCAAACCTGCCCGCCAAGGTAATCGCGGTAGTCGATATCGGCGGCGGAGAGATAGCGTACAGAACGGTATCCGCGGAATGGGACGGCGCGCTCGTCACCGCCAATATGAGCATAAAGGGCGGCGAATTCAACGTAGGCAGCACGGCTAACGTGGCTTACGTCACCGTATACGCCGACTCCGACGGAGAAAGAGCGGGAGAACAGACGATAGAACTTTCCGTCACCGTACCCGACAGAACGGTACTTTATTACGAAGTAAGCTACGACGGCGAGAACTTCAAGTCCCTTAACGACTTAGTCT
This sequence comes from Christensenella sp. UBA6420, assembly GCA_002439705.1. Classification (GTDB taxonomy): domain Bacteria; phylum Bacillota; class Clostridia; order Christensenellales; family DTU072; genus CAG-1782. The sequence continues at coordinate 11,359 of DJPE01000068.1, read as the reverse complement.
ACGGTAAGAAAGTAAACGCCAATAACTACACCAACGAATTGCTGCTCAACCCGTACGACATGCGTAATGCGCTTCTCGACGCGTACGCCGAAAGAAACGGCTTAGATAAGTCGGTAAACGACGTCTACAACTCGTCTTCCAAGGTCTACGACACCGATATAGTTACGACCGACGCTGACGGCAACGTCGTCGAAAACTCCGACTTCACCTTCTTCCGTTACGTCAGAATCGTATGCGAAGACGGCTACGTAAGAGAATACAAACTCGACGAAAAGAACTACGTCGCTTTCTCGAAAGCCAACGCAAGCAACTTCTACTCGGGCGGACGTTCGATTAAGATAGACTTACGCGTGGGCGAAAGCTACTCTTCCGACAATAACGGAACTTACGCTCCCGACGCGGCGGTACTTAACGTCGCCCCGAACAAGGAAACGGAAGGCGGCGACTTCGAAGAATTCCTTAACGTAAGAGTTCTCGATATGACCTACGGTTCGGGTCTTGAAAAGGATATCTACTATATCGACCCGTACGGAGTGCTCGGAGCTACCGACAAGAGCGGCATTACGTTCGAAAGCAAGGTAGTTTACCCCGAAGACACCGTCCGCAACGTGAAGATAGTCGGTAAAGACAGCGACAATTACTTTATCGACGACGGCGCGAGAACCGATATCGCTACTTACGTATTCGAAGAAGTCAACTACGACGGAAGCGCGATAAACTATAAGTGGTTCGACATAGTGAGTATCGACTCCGCTACCGGCAAGTTCACGTTGAAAGAACGCAAGCGTAACGACGGCAGAATAAAATACGGCAGCGGCGTAGGAAAACTCGCCGTAACCTTCGGAAGCGACCGCGACAACGAATTTGCGGGTACGCAGGTATACAATATCCCCGTAATCTACGTCGACAGAACGGTAGAAAGTCTCGGATTCAACGGAGAAAACGCTCCTTACTTCAAGACTCTCACGTTAAGTAACGGCACCGTGGAACAGGGCTTCGAATTCGACCCGTTCGTCACCTACAACGCAAGCGTAAACGGTTTCGGCGATAACGAACAAGGTTTCTTAAAGTACGGTCAGTACGGCACGAAACTTACGTTCAAGAACAACGACATCGACAGAATATTCGGCGGAAGACAAGGTTCTACGTTCGAATACGACCTTACTATGGACCAAGGCAACGATATCCGTATCGGCGTTACGTTCGAAGATAAGGAATTGAAGTGGAGATACACCGGCGGCGAGTTTGACATCAAAGCTCTGTTAGGCAGCGGCGACAACTATCAGGAAATCCCCGTCACGGTAAAACTTCTCTCCCGTAGAGTAGACACGAAACGCACGGGAACGATAAACGGTTTCAGCAGCGACATCTTCAAGTCGGGCGTTGACCTTACCACGAAAGTAAAAGCCTACGACTATATAGGTTACAGCAACGTGGAAGCCAAGCTTATAAGCGACTACTTCGCTAACGGTTACGTCACCTTCAAAGTTTACTTCGAAGACTTCGACGAGCCTATCGAATATACGATGAACACGGTGGCGGAAAGCGACGGCAAGTACGTCCTTACCGACAGCGAACTTAACTACGTCGAAAACGATACCGTCTACAACAACGGCGTAAGAATGGCGTTTACTATGGACACGACCGAGACCATCAGTTACCGCGGCGGCAAACTTACCTTTGCGATGACCATCCCCGGTTACGGAATGGGCAAGAACGGTCAGCAGCAAGCCACCGTATCCATAGAAATGGAAGAACAATACGTTATTTACGCTAATCCCGCCGACGACCTTACGGGCGAAGAAGTGACGTTCGACTCATTCTACAAAGACGCTTTCGACGCCGACGCTATGGAATACGACACGGCAAGCCACAGCCTGTTCGTCACCAACCCGTACTACTTCATACAGCAGGGCGGCGTTAAGATGCCCGACACCGTGTACGCTTACGTCACGACCAAAGCTCTGTACGAAGAGTACAAAGAAATGATAAAAACCACAAAGAACGAGATTACCGGCAAGTACGACCCGTCGCACAGCGAAGAAGAAATAGCAGTCTGGAAAGCAGCCAACGCAGGCAAGATAAAAGCCTACAAAGTGGACGCCAACTGGACGGGCGGCAGTAAGAACAGACTTAATATAAACTTCTACGACGAAAGCATAAGCGGCGCGATGACGATGCCGATAGACGACCAGGTTTACAGAACGAGTATGAGAGTTCAGCCGTGGTTGTTCAAGAACACTACCGAAGCAATAACGGCGTTCGAAGACTCCACTCCGTACGGACCCGACGACATCATATTGTTGCCGACGGTATCGTCCCTTACTTCCACGCTCGATAAAGACTTCTATATCGAAGTCAGATACGCAGAAGAAGACGGACATCCCATCTACGACGCGAACTACGCTTATATCGTTCACTTCAAAGTAAACGGAGAAGCCAGACAGGTCGAAATCAAGGACGTAGACGGCGGCGGAACTTACCGCGACAACTACAATAAGTGGTACTTCGGAGCGGTCAAGTTCGGCGAAAGCGACCAGTACGCTACCTTCAGGCTCGGCGGAAAGGGCGGGCAGACCTTCAGATGGAGACTCAGCAGAACGTCGCAGAGAAAATGGATTAACAGCAACATTCAGGACGTAATGGCGTTGCGTGTAGGAGCCGACGGCGTAAATCTCGAAAAGTCGTTGGTTCAGTACTTCGTCAACGGCAACTCGACCAACCTTGAAAGTTCCGACCCCGCGTATATCCCCGTAGAGTACAGCAATCTGCGTAAGCCCGTGGACGACGACAGATACTCCACCGCGATAGTCGGAGACCTTTCCGCAAAGGTAGTCAGCGCGGAACGCTCCACTCCCGCCACGGTACAGAGCCTTGACTTCGGAACCGAAGAAGACGGCGACGGCAACGACGTTCAGATAGTCAACAATTATCAGATAGCGTTGCTTGACTGGTCGGTAACGGGTCGCCGCGCATATCCGGCTTCCAACGTGAAGATAGGCGGCACGATAATCCTCAGCGGTTACGGCGCGGTTATGCCCAACTACGTCTACTCCTTGAAGACGAACAACGGATTCGGCGACATAATAGGAAATCTGTTCAAGAACGAATCCAACGTCGGCTTTAACAGATTCTTCGTGTCCGACCAGGGCGGCAACAACAAGCACGCCTTACTCGCGCCCAACACCGAAGAAATGGATCCGACAGATACCTTGCCGTTATCGTACATCAACGCCAACATGACGCTTGACGAAGGATACCAGTACGACGACAATATGTTAAGGTCCATAAGCGCGGGTCAGTACTACGTCACCGAAGGATTACACGAAGTAAGCTTAGGCACCGTACCTACGTTGTATGTGAAGAAAGGCACCAAGTTTGCGGTTCACAACTTACCGCTGTTCCAGGTGAATATGGCTTACGCGGTAGAGACGAAGATACAGCTCCCCGGCGGTATCGGCGGAATTACCTTCGACACTCAGTACTCCAAGGACAGCACCTACGCTTCGGTATTCATTCCGTGGTACAAAGCCAAAGTATATCAGGTGACGGGCAGCGACTTGAAGATTAACGGAAACACCGTTACAGCAAGCGGCGGCGTGAAAGAAATCGAACAGGGCGTAGCGGGTATCAACACCAATGTAAGCAACAAGATAAGATACGTCCTTTGCGCTCAGGTTTCGTTCAGAATGTCGACAATGAGCGACGCGGAGAAGATTTACAAGAACAGACCTGCCACCGACGACGCGTATCCGCCCGACGAAGCGTACGACGACTTTACCTTCTATGTTTACACGATAATTCGTATAAACTAA
>DJPE01000068.1:187-7513 GCA_002439705.1 Christensenella sp. UBA6420 | reverse complement strand
ACCTAAAAGAAAACGGCGTTCATAAGAGCGCCGTTTTTATCGATATTCGTAAAAAAATTATCGTGTTAAAGCCTTTTCCCACTTGTCGAAACTAAATCTCGGGTTCGCGGGACTCGTGGACGGAAGACAAACCGTCATATTAAGATATTCGGGGAAATTGTCGGTAAAAAATTTGTGCGCGGTTTTGCCGTTGGTTATTATTTTCGTTATTTTCGGATGAGAGTCGAGAAGTCCTTTTATATCGGCTACGACGGCGTTTTTTATAGCCGTATCCATCGAGCCTTCTATATCGCACTCTACGACCATATCCCACAGAGCGATTTTAAGGCGTTTTAGGAGAAGTTTTTTGTCGTCGTTGGTATTCGGACGGTCGACGGAGAAAACTCGGCTCAGAACCGTCCAGAAGCGGTTTCTGTCGTTTCCGTAGTAGAAAGAAGTTTCTCTGCTTTTCACGCTGGGAAAACTTCCGAGTATGAGAATTTCGCTATCGTCGTCTATAAACGGCGAAAAACCGACGCAACGCATCGTTCAGGCTTTGAAAAGGGAGCCGAGAGTTAAGAATGCCTTTTCCGAACGGATAATCATATCTTTCGACACGCAGTACGCCGCGCGGACGTATCCGGTCACGCCGAAACTGTCTGACGGAACCAGAAGAAGACCGAGTTCTTTGGCTTTTTCGCTGAATATATTTGCGTCGGATACGGGTGATTTTATAAAAAGGTAAAAAGCTCCGTCGGGGTTAACGTACTTAAATCCCGCTTTCTTTACGATTTCGCAAAGTAAATCGCAGTTTTCCTTATACGCGTCGGTTTCGGTTTTCGCGTCGATACAGCGGGCAATCACCGCTTGCATAAGGGACGGGGCGCAAACGTAGCCTAAGGCTCTTCCCGCGCCGCATACGGACAGGTACAGGCGTTTTGCTTCGGCGGCGTTCGGATTTATCGCGACGTATCCTATTCTTTCGCCGGGCAAACTTAACGATTTACTGAAAGAGTAGCAGACTACCGAATCGGCGTAGTAATTCATTATAAACGGAACGACTTTCCCGTCGTAGACTATTTCTCTGTACGGTTCGTCCGATATTATCATTATTTTTCTGCCGTATTCTTCGCTCTTTTCGGCAAGAATAGAGCACAAGGTCTTTATCGTTATTTCGTCGTAAACCGCTCCCGACGGATTGTTCGGCGAATTTATTATTACCGCTCTCGTTTTTTCGGTAATTTTTTTGCGTAAATCGTCGAAATCGGGGCGGAAATTTTCATCGGGGGCTACGGCTACGGGAGTCGCTCCGCCGGCTTTTATAAACACGTTGTATTCGGGAAAATACGGCGCAAAAATTATTATTTCGTCGTCGGGTTTTTCGGTCACCGCTTTAAGAATTATCGTAAGCGACGCCGCCGCTCCGCAGGTGATATAAATATCGTCGGGGGATAATTCGGTCGAAAAACGGCGGTTAAGGTTGTCGGAGATTGTCTTTCTCGTACGTTTGTCGCCTTGCGCAGAAGTGTATCCGTGTACTTCCACCGACGGCACCGAGTCGATAATATCCTTTATGGTCTCGTTCACGCAATCGGGGGCGGGGATACTCGGATTGCCTAACGAGAAGTCGTATACCGAGTCTTTTCCGTGAGTTTCGGCGTAAACTTTGCCGTACTCGAACAGTTCGCGAATGACCGAACGCACGTTGCCTAAATTAAACGAATCCGAATTATACATAATATATCTCCAAAATTGTTATAAAACGATGGTAACAAAAAAACGAATACAAGTCAATAATTGTCGCAGAAGTGTTGCGTTTTTACCGTGCGAAGTATAAAATAAACGACGGAAAAAACCATACGGAGATACCAATGATTACGGAAGAAGAATTGAGAGAAGAGTTCAAAAAAGACAGATACGCAAAAAAGAACGGCATCGAAATAGTAAAAGTAGACGAAAACGGCTCGGAAGTCAGAGCTGAAATCCACGACTGCCACCTTAACGGTAACGACGTGGTTCACGGCGGAATGTTGTTCACCATAGCGGACTTCGCGTTCGGCGTCGCCGCCAACTTTCGGCACCCCGATACCGTGACTTCGGGAGCCGCAATTACCTATTTGGCTCCTTGCCGCGACACCGCGTATATAAAAGCCGAAGGAAAAGAATTGTCCGTGCATAAACATACCTGCGTGTATGAAGTAACGGTTACCGACGACAAAGGCAAGACAGTCTGCTTAGCGCAGATAAACGGATTTATTAAACAAGCCGTGCCGGAAACAAAAGATTAGTTATTCATTTATAATAAATGAAGAAAAAAGTTGCAAAAATATAATAGCTGTGCTAAAATAGCATACGAAAAGCGAGGAGTAGCGCAGTTTGGTAGCGCGCTTGGTTCGGGACCAAGAGGCCGTGGGTTCGAATCCCGTCTCCTCGACCATACAAAAACGGACAGGATTTTTCCTGTCCGTTTTTGTATTACCGAGAGACGGGTAAAGAACCGCTCTTTGACATAAGAAGGGTTACCCTGAAAATCGCAGATTTTTAGGGAGAAGGAGATACGGAGAGAAAAGTGCGACTGCCCATAAAGGTGGTCGCAAAAAAGCGACAGTATCGACGTTGTTCGCAAATTTCGCATTATAGCGAAATCTGACGAGCGAGAAAACACTTGTTCTGAAAATACGCAAAACGAAATCGTACTAAACTTAAAAAAGGATAAAAGTAAATACGAGTGATCCCGTCTCCGAATCAGGATTTTTCCTGTCCGTTTTTGCATGCTCTCGGCGACGGTTAAAAAAGGCGATTTACCGTTTATTTTTTTGTTGGCGGATTTTAGTGTCTTCGATGCGTTTTGCCGTGACGGCTTTTTCGATTTGGAAAAGGGCGGTCTTTTATTCGGGGGTAAGGACGGAGTAGAGGACGTAGTATTCTTTGCCGTTCGTGGTACGGAACTCGGCTATGCGTTTTTTCAGGTTTATTATGCTGAGTACGCCGTTTTCGGTCAAGGGTTTTACGTTTTTGAAAGCGGAAACGGCGTAGTACCATTCTCCGTCGGGGCGGAGCTCTACCGAGAGATTGATTTTGCCTTGAAGTCCTTTATTGTAGCTTTTGAATATTCCGATAAACGGCGCGGCGACGAGAACTATTACGCCCACGACGATAGCTATCGTTCCCGCAATGCGGGTAAGGCGGAGTATATCACTCGGAAATAGGTATAATAGAGCGTGTACAGTCCTAATAAAAGCGTGCAGACGGCGAAGACGAACGCAAAGACGAACGCGGAAAACTTGCCGATTATCATATCGGTTCTTTTCCCTTTATAATCGCTGTCGAATTCTACGCGGAAACTCATTTTTTAATCGGATACGTTAAAAGGTATTTTTATTATTATATTGCAAACGCAAAAAAATCTCAACGAAAAAACGGGGTAAAAATTTTTTATCGAAAATTTTGCGAAAATATCGAAAATTGTTTATATTTTACCGTTTTTTGAGTGGGAAATTCCTTGCTAAAAATTTTTGCGTGTGATATAGTAGGTTGCGTTTTTCGTCCCGACGACGGGAAACGAAGGAGAAAAAATGGAAAAGTTTTTTAAGTTCAGCGAAAAGGGTACTACCTTGCGTACGGAAGTAATCGCGGGTTGTACCACGTTTATGGCAATGGCGTACATTCTTATGGTCAACCCGGGAATGTTCTCCGATCTTGGCACCGTGTCTTACGGCGCGATTTACGTAGCTACGGCTTTGTCTGCGGTGGTAGGAACTCTTCTTATCGGTCTTATAGCCAATCTGCCTTTGGCGCAGGCGAGCGGAATGGGGCTTAATGCGTTCTTCGTGTACACGGTTTGTTTTCAGTTGGGTTTCACTTACGCCAACGCACTTTTGTTCGTGCTTTTCGACGGAATATTGTTCGTCGTTCTTACCGCGACGGGTTTAAGAAAAATTATCTTCAACGCAATTCCCGCGGCGGTCAAGGCGGCTATCCCCGCAGGTATAGGGATGTTTATCGCGTTTCTCGGATTGCAGGACGCGGGCATCGTGGTAGCGAGTTCTTCCACGGGAGTTACGCTCGCTTCGTTTAACCTTTTGGGTTCGGCTACCTGGGGCGACGTAATGCCTATGATAATAACCGTACTCGCAGTCATAGCAATCGCTATTATGATGAAGAAAAACGTTAAGGGAGCTATCCTTTGGGCTATTCTCGGAGCAGCTGCTCTTTACTATATTTTAGGCTGCACGGTAAAAGGATTTTACGAAGGAATGGGCGAAAGTCTGTCCGCTCCGTTCAAGAACTATTTTTCGCCTTTTAAGGATTTCGGTACCCAAGCAGTGGGTAAAGTATTCACCGAAGGCTTCAATTTCGACGCGTACCTTGCTAAGGACGGCAACAACGTAGGAAGCCTTGTCGTAACGATAATAACCACCGCTCTCGCATTCTGCATGGTGGATATGTTCGACACGATGGGCACTCTTTACGGCGCGTGCCGCAGCGGAAATATGCTCTACAAAAACGAAAAAGGAGAAGACGAAATCCCCAACTGCAACAAGGCTATGCTGTCCGACGCGATAGCTACCTGCGTGGGCGCGGTGTGCGGAACTTCTACCGTAACCACTTTCGTCGAATCTTCTTCGGGCGTAGCGGCAGGCGGACGTACCGGCTTCTCGGCGGTAGTGACGGCTATACTGTTCTTTATAGCGATGTTCTTCTCCCCGATAGCTCAGCTTGTCCCTGCGTGCGCATACGCGGCGGCTCTTATTTACGTCGGTATCCTTATGATAGGCTGCGTTAAAGAAATAGACTGGAAAGACCCCGCAGTGGCTCTGCCCGCTTTTCTTACGATGGTAATGATGCCCTTTACCTACAACATTTCTTACGGTATCGCTTTCGGTCTTATATCTTACGTTCTCGTAAAACTCGTTCTCGGCAAGTTCAAGGAAATAAATATAGGGACGTATATAGTTACCGCATTGTTTATCCTTATGCTCTTCCTGACTCACTAAGAGAGCGTAAAAAGGGTTTACGAAACAAAAACTATTAAACGGAACGGAAATTTATCCGCTCCGTTTTTTATTGCGGAAAGATAAATAAAAACGCCCCGAAAATCGGAGCGTAAGGGAAAATAAAGACTATTTAATAGAGCGTTATTTCAACCACAGATATATAAGTAACGCCGCTAAGCTGAACCCTGCGAGAATAAGACAAAGACGGGGAAACATAACCGAAAAGAAAGCCTTTATCATAGCTTTCTGTTCTTTTTTCGTGTACTCGGTTTTTACCTTGCCGCTCTTTTGCTTTTTTTCGCGGTTCATATACGCCGCGCGACGGTATGCGGGAAGTTCGTCTCCGTTCATGGGGGCGACGGTCATTCCGTTATCCCAGTCGTCGTTTTTCTTTTTTGCCATATTCTTTTATCTGTTTATAGAATTCGCCGCCGCGTAAATTGCGGCGGCGTAACGGGGTTTTTTTAAGCTTCGGTTCCGCTTTCGGCCTGTCTGTACAAGGGTATGTACGCAAATCCGTATTTCGACGAAGCGTCGTCGTAAGTAAGAATAATCTGGTCGTCGCCGTAAGTTCCTACTTCGAGTTCGTACTCGACGTCGTTTATATAGAACACGTAGTATCCCGTTCCTTCGGGGCTGAGTCCGACGTAAAGAACGTTTACGTAGTCCTCGCTGCCCGCAAGTTTAACTTTGAATTCGTCTGCGGCGGCGATTATTTCGACGGTTCCGGCGGAGTTTTTCCACGTTCCGAAGTATTTTTCGGGGATATGAACTTCCGCTACCTGCGCAAGGTTTACGTTAACGTCGGCGTCTACGCTGTAAAGGTTGACGAACTTGCCGCTTGCGTTTTCGGAAAGGATAAGGAAGTATGCCGCGTCGTTGTGGACGAATTTAAGTTCCTTTCTGGTCTTGTCGTAGGTTGCGTTGTCTATAGCGACGGTGTAGCCGCGACCGAGTTTTACTTGCGCAGTTCCGTCGGAGGCAAGTATAGCTTCGTAAACGTTGTTGTCCGCGTCTACGTAACGCCACGTTCCCACGTAGTCCTGGGGAATAACCTGTAATTCGGCTTTTTGCAGGTTGACGAGCATTCCGTTGTTGTCGTACATAATCATCATCGGGTTGCCGTAAGAGTTAATCCAATACATAATGTAGGTCTTGTATTCGCTGCCTTCAAGGTCGAACGCGTATCCGTAATCGGACAAGGTGAAGGGAATAACTCTGTCTTCGTAGCTGTAAAGATCGCTGTAAACGGGGTTGCCGTCGGCGTCTTCGCCCGTCTGAATATAGTAGCTTGCGGTAAGGGTAATCGTGGTGTCGGTGATTACGAAACGGAAACTGTAAGGCTTCTGGTTGTCGCCGAAGTCGGTCAATACCGATTCCCAGATGCCGACGTAGTTGTTGATTACGCTGTCGACGAGTTTTACGATATAGTTTTGCGACATAGTGCCTATCTGCAAGGAAGTGCCGTCCTGACGCAGAACTATCATATAGTTTTCGGTGACGCCGAGAGTACCGACGAAGCCGTCCGCTTCGGAGTAACTCGTCGGAATGAAAGTAACGCCGTTAATCGTAATCTTGCTGTAGGATATGTTGACTTTTTGTTTTCCGTCGTCGGAAACGTACAGACCGACGAATTTTTTGGGTATTTCTATGCCGACTTCGTCGGAGACGTAATCGACGTAGAAGCTCGTGTATTCGGCGTTGTCACGGAGTTCTATAACGTGCAGGAACTTAGTTCCTTGGTCGTCCGTTCCGGGGACGAGATTGTAGGTAGTGTTGCCGACGAGAACGACGAGTCCTTCTCTGTCGCCGCTCGAAAGGAGCGTGGCTTCGGTATCGTTGCACCACATTACGTAGGACTGGATTACGAAAGTAAGGTGTAAGTCGTATTCGTCGTTATCTATACTCCATACGCCCCTGTATTCTTCGGGGATTTCGAATACTTCGGTGATTACGTTGGTGAGAGTAATATTAAGCGAATAATCGTCGCTCTGGATAAGGAGCTGTTTGGAGCTTAACTTCATTATCGTTATGTCCTTTTCGCCCCACTTACCGGTGAAGTAATCGGGTTCGTCGGTGGAAGCTCCCGAATAATAACGCAGGTCTTCTACGGTTATGCCGTTAAGAACAAATCCCGCGTCGTCGCACTGGCAGAAGTTGCCGTAGTCGTCCTTGTACTGACCTTTGAAGGGGTCGAGTACGCTGGTACGGGTGGCGTTGGCGAAGTCGAGTTCGTCCAGAACGTCGCTGAAATCGGTCTCAAAGTCGTAAGTTAGGGTAACTTCTTCGGAGATTCCGTAAGTAGCGTAGGTAAATTTAACTCTGTAAAGAGTACCGTCTTTTATCTCTA
>DJPE01000068.1:0-167 GCA_002439705.1 Christensenella sp. UBA6420 | reverse complement strand
GGTGAAGTCGGTGGCGTATTGGAAATAGGACTTTTCGTCCGAGCCTTCGCCGAAGCAACGGGCTACTATCCCTGCGTAGGCGTAGTCGCTGCGTCGTAAGACGAAAGTCTTAACTCCGTTTTCTTCGCCGACGTACTGCAAAAATTCCGGTTTGAAACCTTCGAAGT
>DJPE01000082.1 GCA_002439705.1 Christensenella sp. UBA6420 | reverse complement strand
AGTTTATTCCCGATATAAAAACGTGGGAATTAAGAGCTTATCCGAGACTTTTCGCGGTGGCGGAGAGAGCGTGGAGCGAAGAAAAGGATTACGACGGGTTTTTGTTACGGCTGGAACAATACGAGAAGTTTGCGAAAGAAAACTTTTCTATAAAAATATGCGATAATGCCGATCCGAACAAGATGTCGGGACTTATCGAAACCCTTAAATTCGGCATAAACGCTTTCGACCCGTACTTTATAGAATTCGCCCGCCTTACGCGGATAACGAAAAAGAGAATGAAGAAAAGAAAAAACAGTTAAAAATTCTCGTTGTTTGTGGTACAATAAAGTAATCGCATTTACGCGGTAATAAGAAATAAAGGAAAACGATATGAACGAGCTTATGACTCCGTCTTTGCTTTGGGCGGATTTCGACGAAACTTTCGACGGAAAAATAGAAGTCGTAAAAACGGAAGGAATCTTCCGTCGCCTGGCGGTGACGGCTTTTTCCGCGTCCGACGGCGACGTCGTTATCGAGACCGAAGTCTATTCTCCCGAATACGAAAGGGGTAACGTGATAGTCCTTATCGGCGATTACGCGAAGAAAGCTCAGCAGGACGTTGTGGACGCATTGTGCGAAAAGGGCTTTTGCGTAGTCGTTCCCGATTACAGCGAAGTGTTCGACGACAGTCTTACGTCCTACCCCGAATCTTTAAGCTACGGACGGTACTTCGACGGGAACGAACACCTTACCAAGGTTTGTCCGACCGCGAAAGAGACCTGTTTTTACCTTTATACGAAGATAATAAGAAAGATTATATCCGCAATTAACGGAGTTTTACCGAAAGGCGACGTCGTCGTTATGGGGTTAAGACGCGGCACGGAGATAGCTTTGCAGACAGTAGGCACTGATTCCCGTCCGATAGGACTTGCCCTTATAGCGGGAGCGGGATACAGGGAGTATTTCGGATATCCCCGATACGGCAGCGATAAGGTCCTGTCGGTGGAAGGCGACCTTATGCAGTGGATTACTTCGGTGAGCGGAACGGCTTACGCAAAGAGAGTCAAAGTCCCCGCAATTATTGCACTCGGCAGCAACGGAACCGAGAGCGATATCGATCGAGCGCCGGCATTGATGTCTCTTATGCAGTCGGAGACGAGCCTTTGCGTCAGCGCCGGATACAGGGATAACATAGACAAAAAGACTTTCGACACGGTAATAAAATGGCTCGAAGGGATATTCCTTCTGAGCGTGCCGCCGAAAAAACCCGTCCTTACCGTTAGCGTGAATTCGGAAGGGGAACTTTACGGCGAAGTAAAGACCGACGACAGCGTGAAGATAAAGGAAGTCAGAGTAAGATTTTCTTACGGCGACAACAACCATTCCACGAGATTCTGGCGTGAATCCGCGGGAGAATTTATAGGCGACGGCGGTTATATTGCCCGTCTTAAAGCCGGCATGGGCAGCACGATGCTGTTTGCATATGCAGAAACCGAGTACGTCAACGGTTATATAGCCGACGGCGGAGTGGTCTACGTCGATTTGAGAGATAAGAAGATAAAGACGAGTAAATCGGTCACAAACCCTATTATCTTCCAACACCCCGACGAAAACGGCTTCGTGGAAATAAGCGACGATACCGTCATTATGAAAAGTTCTTTAAGAGAAGGGGTATTGCCGATAGGACTTAAAGGTCTTTGCTGCGACAAGGGCGGAATGGTAAGTTATTCCATCGGGAATAAAACGGGCTTCGACGAAACGAGACTCTTGCAGATAGACACGTATTCACCCGAAAAAAGTTACGTTCTACGAGTAAGCGTGGTCGACGGAAACAACGTGGAATACACGGCGAGCAAGGAAATAGAAAGCACGGAAACCTTTTTCAGTCTTCTTCTGACGCCGAACGCTTTTAAGGATAAGAATATGCAACCCCTTGAAAGTTGGGAAGGCGTAAAGAGCCTTACCGTGCTTACCAGCGGCGTAATCGTCGGCAAAATAATGTATATATAGGAGTAGCCGTGGACGTAAATCCGAATACCGACGTAAGGCGGAACAAGAAAAAATCATATATAGGAATAATAGTTTTTATAGTCGTGCTTATCGCGGTAATGTGCGGCACTTATTATTTCAGCCACAACTATCTCGTAATCTATCCCGTTAAGGGGCAGTCGATGGAAAACACCATCCACGACGGCGAAAACGTGGTTCTGTTCAAAACCACGAAAGTAAAGTACGACGACATAATAGTCTTTTACGTTCCCGACGAAAACAGGTATCTTATAAAAAGAGTAATAGGACTTGCGGGCGACGAGATAGAAATAAAATATTCTTACGACGACTCCCTTTACCACGTCTACCGCAACGGCGAAATTCTGAGCGAAGAGTATATCTACGAACCGATGGACAGAATGTATACGGAAATGAAAGTGATAGTCCCCGACGGCAAGGTATTTTTCTTGGGCGACAACAGGCTCGATTCCTACGATTCTCACGTCGGCAATTTTTACGCCGACGTAAACCAGATTCAGGGCGTGGCGTTCGTGAAATATTCGAATTGGAAAAATATTAAGTTTCTGTAAAAATAAGTTTTTGGATAACGAAACGGGAACCTTGCGGTTCCCGTTTTTATTTTTACGGACGATAACGTTATTAAAGTCCGAGAGATTTTACCCAGGCTCGCATATCGGCGTCGCTCGCTCCGTTAAGGAGCTTTCCTTTTTCTACTTTTGCCTTCGGTCCGGCGATTTTTTGAAGTATTTTTTCGGTGTTGCCGAGACCGCTGCCGCCACTTGTTGCGAACGGAATAATAGTCTTGTTTGCGAAGTCGTAACTTTCTATAAAGGTATCTATGATAGTGGGCGCGACGTACCACCAGATGGGGAAGCCCACGAACACTACGTCGTAGTCTGCCATATTGTCGAGTTTTTCGGCGATGGCGGGACGGGAATCCGGGTCTTTCATTTCTATCGTGGAGCGGCTCTTTTTGTCGGTCCAGTCAAGGTCTGCTTCGGTGTAAGGGACTTCGGGTTTTATTTCGAATAAATCGGCGTTAAGTACGGACGCAAGGCGTTCAGCCGTCTTTTCGGTGACTCCGCTTGCGGAAAAATACGCTACGAGTGTTTTAGTCATAATAAGTACCTCCGTTAGTTTTCTACTATTATTTTAATTCCCGTTTTCGGGAAGGTCAATACTTTATAAAAAATATTTACGGACGGTATAATTCGTTATGCTTTGAAAGTATGGTGCGGTAACGCTCATATGGCTTACCCGACAATAAAAAGCGGCCGCCGTTAAGCGACCGCCGTTGTTTTTAAGAAGGACGATTATTTCTTTTTGAAAATTTTACTTTTCAATGCGACGAGCGTAATTACTACAGTCACTAATAAAGCAAGCACGGGCAGGAGCCAACCGGGGTGCCAGGGCATAAATCCCGTTATTCCGAGTATGATGTAAGTCATAGTAGCGGCTACGATAATGAAAGTTTCTAAAGAAACAAGAGTCCATTTACTTTCCGTACCGATGCAGGCTATAAGGTCTGCGCCCGTAATAGTAATGGGTAAGAACAGGAACAGTATCCAGCTTAACGACCACGCATTATCGGCGAGTACGGAAAAAAGGAAGTAAGTCGCCAATATTCCGCTCGTGATAGCCGAAGCTATAAGAACGCGCATCAGAAGGTATCTTTTCGCCATGGACGATTTGACGGCGTAGAAGATAGCGAGTCCCATACTGCCGACGAGAATACCCGTGACGGGGATAAGCCAGCTTACCGACCAAAAGTTTTTGACGGTCAGGCTTACGATAAGATAAACGATAAGTAAAGCTATTACGTAAATTACCGACCCAATAATAACGTTCAAAGTTCTTTTAGCCGACTTTTTGGACGTTTCTACCGCTTCAGATATAGTCTTAGCGGCTTCTTCGGCTGCGTTTTCCACGCTGTCTTTTACTTCGTGCAACATATTTCCCTCCGAAATATTATTTTTGCTCAAAACGGATACCGCCTGACGACGGAGTTTCCTTACAAATAATAATTTTAACATCTGTTATTAAAATTTGCAATGCTTTCCTGAAAAATGAGTGAAAAATGAGCTAATATTAACGATATTTGAAATAATAGCCGTTTGTAAGCGTTTTTTAGTGAAGTTCCGTCGCAGACGGAGTGAAGTTATCGCGTAGCGATAGTGAAGTCGCCGCTTTTTGCGACAGTGAAGTTCAAAGCCGACGGCTTTGAGTTATGGGTAAACAGATTAAGACGGCATACGACAGTAGTGTTATTCGGTTTTTTGCGAGCAAAGAAAAAGAACAGAATATTAAATTATTCTATCCTTTTCTAATAAATATATCCTTAACTTTGAGTTTTACTCAAAACTTCACTTTGCGTTAGCAAAACTTCACTGTCGAAGAGCGACAACTTCACTCAAAGCAAGGCTTTGAACTTCACCGTAAATCGGTGGAAATTAACGCCGCCTACGGTGGCTTATAATTGCCTTAGAAGGTCCTGCAATTCTTCTTCGCTGAGTTCGTCGATATGGCGTTTTTCTGCGGGTTTTTCGCTCGACGCGGCGTGGTCCAACTTGTCGAGTCGTTCGGTTTCTTCGAGAAAATCGTCTGTTTTTTCGTCTTCGAACTCTTCCAGAAGGGTCTTGCGACACTCGTCGAGAACGGACAGGGTCTTTTCGTAGTCTTTTTCCGCGCTGCCGTTTTTTGCGGCGGTTATCCATTTTTTGCGGAAAGCGCACAGCCTTTCGCATTCCAACGAAAACTTGATTTTAAGTTCTTTTTCGACGGATTTTTGCAAGGCGTCGGCGTAAGACAGAGCGTCGGCGATTTTTCTTTCCTTTTTACGGTATTCTTCCAGCATGACCGTAAGGTCGGCGTTCATTCTTTTGAGTTCCGCTATGCGTTCGGCGTAGATTTTCTTGTCGTCGTCTTCGGGAAGAAGAATGGGCGGTTTCTTTTTATTTACTTTTTTCATACCGTTAATTATGACCGCGAAATCAATAAAAAAACCGAATTTATTTGTAGATATTTGTCTAAAATAAGAATATTTGGTATACTTATAATATCGATATTCTATAACGAAAAAATAAACAGACCATTTCCGCGACGTCGCGGAAACGAACGGAGTGAAAAATGAAAGCGATAGTATCCGTGCTCGGAGAAGACAAGAAAGGAATAATAGCGAAAGTATCCACCGCGTTATATAATATGGACATTAACGTGGAAGACATTTCGCAGACCATTATGCAACGTTATTTTACTATGATAATGCTGGTAAATTTAGAAGACAGCAAACTCAAATTCAGTCAGATCAGCGAAAATCTTTCCGCGCTCGGCAGAGAAACGGGCGTGGATATAAGAATACAGAGCGAAGCTATTTTCGACTCCATGCATAGGATTTAGGGTGAAGAGATGATTTCCATTAACGAGATTATAGAAACTAACAGAATGGTTCAATCCCAGCACCTTGACGTCCGCACGATTACTATGGGGATTTCCCTTCTCGACTGTATCGGAAACACCGTCGAAGAGACCGCCGAAGCCGTGTATAAAAAGGTTAAGGAAAAGGCGGGAAAGTTGGTCGCTACGGGGGAAGACATAGCCTGCGAAACGGGCATACCTATCGTAAACAAACGTGTTTCCGTCACGCCGATTAGTCTTATCACCGCAAAGACGGGCGGAGCGGTGAAAATAGCGGAAACGCTCGACAAAGTAGCTAAGGAAATAGGCGTTGATTTTATCGGCGGATACACCGCTCTCGTCCATAAGGGTATGACCGATTACGAAAAGGAATTTATTTTGAGTATCCCCGAAGCTCTTTCGAAAACAGACAGGGTTTGTTCTTCGGTAAACATAGGCTCTACTCAGGCAGGAATAAATATGGACGCGGTTCGGCTTATGGGTAAGGTGATTAAGGATACCGCTTACCTTACCGCCGACAAAGGCTCGATAGGCTGCGCAAAGCTCGTCGTTTTTGCAAACGCTGTCGAAGACAACCCTTTTATGGCGGGAGCTTTCCACGGNNCCACGGAGTAGGAGAAAGAGACGTCGTAATTAACGTGGGCGTAAGCGGACCGGGGGTAGTTAAGTCTGCGTTGGAACAGGTTGACGGCGACCTT
This sequence comes from Christensenella sp. UBA6420, assembly GCA_002439705.1. Lineage (GTDB taxonomy): Bacteria > Bacillota > Clostridia > Christensenellales > DTU072 > CAG-1782. The sequence goes on along the minus strand of DJPE01000082.1, from coordinate 6,912 downwards.
ACCGAAGTCGCGGAAACTATTAAAAAGATAGCGTATAAAATTACGAGAGTAGGGCAGTTCGTGGCGGAAGAAGCGAGTCGCAGACTGAACGCCAATTTCGGTATAGTCGATTTAAGTCTTGCGCCCACTCCCGTTAAAGGGGATTCCGTAGCCCGTATTCTTGAAGAAATAGGTTTGGAATGCGTGGGCGGATACGGCACTACCGCGTGCCTTGCTCTTCTTAACGACGCGGTGAAGAAAGGCGGCATTATGGCTACTTCGCACGTGGGGGGACTGAGCGGAGCGTTTATTCCCGTAAGCGAAGACGNNCTGCTCAACGACGCGGTGAAGAAGGGCGGAGTTATGGCGTCCTCTCACGTCGGCGGTCTTTCGGGCGCGTTCATCCCCGTTTCCGAGGATGCGGGAATGATAAACGCCGTCGAAAAGGGCATTCTTCGTGCGGAAAAACTCGAAGCCATGACGGCTATATGTTCTGTCGGTCTCGATATGATAGCCGTCCCGGGAGATACGACGGCGGAAGTCCTTTCGGCAATGATAGCCGACGAAGCGGCGATAGGGGTAAGTAACAACAAGACCACCGCCGTAAGAGTAATCCCCGTCTACGGCAAGACGGAAGGGCGCGTCGATTTCGGCGGACTTTTAGGCTCGGCTCCCATAATGAAAATAAACACCGTTTCTCCCGCTAAGTTTATTAACCGCGGCGGAAGGATACCCGCTCCCGTCTGGGCGCATAAAAACTAAAAATAATAGATAAGGACGGAAAAAATATGAAAAGGATAGCTCGTTTTTGTAAAGTCAGCGAAGAAAGATTTATACTCGACGGCGGAACGAAAGATAGTTACTATAAGATAAAATTACCGAAAAGAGCCACCGCGGGAAGTGCGGGGTACGACTTTTTTACTCCCGTATCTTTCACGCTTAAACCGGGAGAAACTATAAAAATTCCGACGGGGATACGAGCGGAAATAAACGAAGGGTGGGTTCTTAGTATCTACCCCCGCAGCGGTCTCGGGTTTAAGTACCGTCTGCAACTTAACAACACCGTCGGAATAATAGATTCCGATTATTTTTACAGCGACAACGAAGGACATATTCAAATCAAATTGACAAACGACAGTAAAGAAGGTAAAATTCTTTCTTTGGAAGAAGGTCAAGCCTTCTGTCAGGGCGTATTTACCGAGTACGGAATAACGTTCGACGACGACGCCAAGGAAAAACGCAACGGCGGGTTCGGCAGTACGGGAAAATAGCCGACCGTTCGTTGACGGAAAGGGGATAAAATGACGGATTATACGATACTGCTCGAACTTGCGATAATTTTGTTCTTTACGAAATTGTTCGGGATAATCACTAAAAAATTAGGCTTACCGCAGGTGGTAGGCTTTCTTATTGCGGGACTTCTCATAGGGCCGTGCGTTCTTAAATGGGTTCATCCGTCCGACACGTTGAGAATAATAGCCGAACTGGGCGTAATTCTTATAATGTTCTCGGCGGGGCTGGAAACCAACGTAAAAGACCTTAAAGAAAACGGACTCGCCGCGTTTTTGGTGGCGTCGGCGGGAGTGATTTTGCCGCTCGGCTGCGGATTTCTGATAGCGGCTGCGTTTTTGGGCGGATTTAAGAACGTGGATACGATGCAGCTTCTTAAATACGTCTTTATCGGCGTAATAATGACTGCGACGAGCGTGTCTATAACGGTGGAAACATTGCGAGAAATGGGCAAGCTCCGTTCGAGAGCTGGGACGGTTATTTTGTCTGCGGCAATAATAGACGACGTTATCGGCATAGTTTTGCTTAGCTTTATCATGGGGGTAAGAAACCCCGAAGTAAAACCCGGTATCGCTATTCTTAAAATGGTTATCTTTTTCATTCTCGCCATCGGCGTGGGAATAGGAATACATTATCTTTTCAAGTTCCTTAACAAAAAATTTCCGCATACGAGAAGACTTCCCATATTCGGACTGGTTATTTGCTTCCTGTACGCATACTGCGCGGAAAAGTTTTTCGGCGTGGCGGATATTACCGGAGCGTATATCGCGGGCATTATGATGTCCGGTCTTAAAGAAAGCGAATATATCGACAGAAAGATAGAAATCAACGCCTATATGATTTTCTCTCCCGTATTTTTCGCAAGCATCGGAATAAATGCCGATTTTTCCAACTTTAACGCGAATATGGTGTGGTTTTGTATAGCGTTCGTCGTAGTGGCGATAGCGACGAAAATGCTCGGATGTCTGCTTGCCGCCAAAACTTTACGTTACAGCTGGCACGAGTCGATAATAATAGGCGTAGGAATGATAGCGCGCGGCGAAGTATGCCTTATAGTTCTGCAGAAAGGAATTTCGGCGGGGTTTGTGACGGCGGACTATCTCGCTATGGGTGTTATGCTCGTCATAGCAAGCAGTTTGCTCGCGCCTATTCTCCTAAAACTTATCTATAAAAGCTGGGATAAACATGCGGCGAAACAAACGTTGTCGCTCGAATTGCCCGACGGGAACGGGAATATAACCCTTGCCGACGGCGGTAATAACGGCGATAGTGCCGAACACTCCGAGCAAGACACTACATCTTGTGATGACAAAAAATAAAAATTAAACCAACGGGAATATAGTGTTTACTTTTCCGACGGCGTAGTGTTATAATTGTCACGATAAAAATTAGTCCGACCTTATATCTTTTATTCGGTCGGTATTTTTAGCGGTCGCGTCCGCGCGGCTAATCGAAACAAAAAACAGGAAACGAATGATTAACGACGAAGACATAAAGAGCAAGCTGCTTATACTTTTCATTTTGGAAAAATTAGAAATGCCCATCAACGAGGACATTCTTTTGCAGATGTGTTCTTTAGACAACGACTGGATACCGTATCTTTGTTTTTCGCAGTACGTTTCCGAGCTTGCCGGTGCCGGCTTTATAAACCGTCATCCCGACGAAGTGTCGGGCAAGGACTACGTTCTTTCGTTAAGCGAAGACGGAAAGGTATGTCTTAGCCACTTCTTTAACGATATTTACAAGTCGGTACGCGACGACGTAACCGCCTATATCCGTAACAATAAACTTCTTTACAGAAAGAAACAGGAATTTTCCTGCAACTATACCCGCCGTCCCGACGGAACGTATAAAGTAACCTGCGCCGTACTTAACGTGGAATCGCCCGTATTCGAGATTACGTTTAACGTGCCTACGCTCGCAAAAGCCATCGCGATAAGGAATAAATGGCAGGGTAAAGCGACGGATTTTTATAGGGTGTATACAGACTTATTGATAGACTAATATTCCGACCAAAGGATAGAGTTAAATGCCAAACATAGTTTGGCGTTAATTTCCACTGCGTGGAGTTAATTGCCCTATCGGGCGTGAATTGCCAAAATCAAAGATTTCGGCGTTGCGGAAAATAAAAACGAATTTCAAAAGCCGTCGTATAGTTAAAAGTATCAGGAAGCAAGGCAAGTCCGCCTTGCTTTTTTATTTGCGAATTTCCGCCGTGTGCGGAACGAATTTACCGCAAAGCGATAACGAATTGTCACTGCGTGTCGCGAATTTCGCAAGCAGGTTGCAAACGAATGATTTATCGGCGGAAAGGAAAAGAGTCCGGCAAGGAGCCGAACTCTTTTTAGTTGATTTTTTCGATTATTACTATTTTTTACAGATAACGAACGGAAGAGAGTCCCGTGCGTTCGACGACGACGTAGAGATAGCCGTTGGTCGCATTTACTAAGTTTCCTTTCGAGTTGATCATGTTTATGTAACCGAACACGAAATAGCACTTATCGGGAGCGGAAACGGTAGCGTAAGCGGTGGAGTATTCGAGAGCGTCGCTGCTCGTATCGTATTCCAGGATAGTGGCGGTGTTATCTCTGCTCGTTATTTTGACGTGAACGTAGGTGTAATCGGTGTCGGTCGCGTCGTCGTGAGCGGACTTCAGCTCTCTTTCTTCTATCATACCGTCTGCGGTTTCGGATCTGATAAGATACGCTTCGCCGTTTTCGTTTCTGAACACGCCCAATTCGTGAATAATTGCGGGTTCTTCGGTGGCGGCGGTAATGTCGATGACGTATTGGTGTTCTTCGTCGGGGAGTTTAACGGTGGCTTTTCCGTCGTAAATACTGCCGATGTCGGAATAAGCGGGGAGCAACTTAATCTTGCCTTCGAAGTCGAGTATGCCGTACAGATTATCGGATTTTACGATAACGGACTGAGACTGATAGTCAACCTTAGTTACGGCCGCGTTAAGGTAAATCGGGTTTTTGAAGAAGCCGTCTACGATAGCGCAGAGACGTTCGTTGTCGCAGTTTACGATATACTTATCATCGGCGAGTTTAATGATTTTGTCCAGGTTGCAGAGAGCGAGAGCTTCGGAGCGGTCCGCCTTCACGGAAAAGTCGTCGTTGAGTTCCAATACCTGCATATTGTTCGCCAACAAGCCGTTTTTGATTTCCTTTACCATAGCCAAAACCGCTACGTGTTCGATGACCAATTTGCCGTCGGATACGGAGTATTTGGAGATAGATTCGGAATCGCCGATTACGTAATTAAAGTTTACGGTTTCTACCGCGCCCGTCAATATATCGAAAGATTTGTAGTCGAGCAATTTATACGCGTCGTCTTCTTCGTCGAAGTAGGAATAGTTGGTCGCAGTGAGGGGGAGAGTATATTCCGCTCCGAAAAGTAATTTAGAGCCTACGGTAAGACAAACGTCGTATTCTTTGGGCAATCTCGCTTCGGATACCTGCTTACCGTCTTTGTCGGTTATGCGATATACGGTGTAGCCGTTGAGCGTGTAATATTCGACGAAATAATCGTCGTATTTGCTGCCTAAAATAAAGCCGAGACTGATACCGCTTTCTCTGCCGAGTCTGTCGCCGGGTTTAAGTTCGGTTTTTTCTTCGGTAGTAGCGTAGGGGTTCTTTACGGAATTAGCTTCCTTAACGATACCGTTAGTGCAATCTACGGTGAAGCTCTTTTCTTCAACGGTTTCGTCGGCGTTTACGGACATAACGACTTTTAAGTAGTCCAAGGTATCGGGTATACCGTCGGTGTCAACGTAAACTTCAAAGCCTTCTACTTCGATGTTTTCAACGTTTTCGAAAGTGCCGAGTTCGATAATTTTGGTTCCGTAATAGTCGTAAATCACGCCGTTGTCGGGGTCCATGATAAAATAGACGGAAGAGTAGTCGGAAGATAGGTTTTCGAAAGCTACGTTTTCGCTGAGACCGGTCACGATAAAGTCGCCCGCGACCAAAGAATAAACGTTTACGCCCGTAGCGCTTTTGCAGAAGTAGATACCGTTTCCTTTGTCTTCGACGGTGTATTCTTCCGAATTAGCCAAATCGTTAATTTTGGTCAAAGCGTAAGGAGCGGAGTATTTGAATCCCACGTCATCCGTTATGCTTTCGTCGTTGAACATAAGGGAATAGACTTCGTCGTACGTAGGTTCGGCGGGCTTGTTTTTACACGAAACGAAAGTCATGCAAACCAAAACCGCAAGTAAACAAACGCACAATGCTATTGTAAGTTTTCTTTTCATAGTGTTACCTCCATTCGTATGAGTTTATAACTTCATTATATATTAGAGTAATAAAAAATGCAATATATGACTTTTAACGAATTATTTTGTCGATAACTTTGACTGTAAAAATAAAAAAAAAGAAGCTCTTTAATTGCGGAAATAGCTGTTTATTTCCCGTATTTTCAAATAAAAATATAGGGAATCATGATTTATAGAATTTTCTATAATAAGCCTGCTTTTTTCAGTTCTTTTCTCAGTCTTTTTACGGTTATTCTCAAAATCAACTCGGTATGCCTGCCCGAAGATATATAACAATAAATTTCGTGATAAACGGCGTAAAAAGCGCATTTTATGTCAACGTTTTTCGATACGGGATATTTCGCTTTATATGTATCGTAAAGGTTGAAAAAATTGCCCGTAAGATTACTGAGTTGAAACAGCTCGAACTCTTTATCCGCCCATTTGCAGTCCAAAGGGTCGATTATTTTGTCGTGGTTTTTACCGCTTTTTATGGATTGGTTATAGTCCATATCCGAAAGTTCACTGTTACATTCCGAAGTGCTTGAAGTCTGTTACATTTTATTTTTCTTTCGTGTATGCTGTTTTCGCACAACAAAAAAAACATCACGTCGACAGCTTAATTTCCGTGCTTTCAAATAAAATTTATATAAATTCTATTAGATGTTGGTCAAGTACCCGTCAAAGTGCCATTTGAAATTTTTTCTGAATTTTACGTCGGTAATCAATAGCAATTGAAAACTTTATAAATTTATGGTACAATACGAAATATGGGAATACTATGTATCCGAACAAAGGAGAAACATTTATTATGAGAGAAAACCGAAAATTGTTAAAAGACATACTTGACGATATTCGTCAGGATATGAGCGATGAAGAAGTTCTTAATCTGCTTGCAAACCGCAAGATTTCGGTACGCCCCGAAAGCGAGAAAAAATATACTTTTGGACAACGAGCCGCAGACGCTATCGCAAAATTTGCAGGCAGTTGGGCGTTTATATTTTCCTTTATTGGCGTTCTTGTTCTTTGGATGGTCGTAAATATCGTAATGGCATCGAAGGCATTTGATCCGTATCCGTTTATATTGCTTAATCTGGTGCTTTCCTGCGTTGCGGCTATTCAGGCTCCGCTAATTATGATGAGCCAAAACCGTCAGGAAGAAAAAGACCGCAGAAGAGCCGAAAACGATTATAAAGTCAATTTGAAAACCGAAATCATGATTGAGGCATTATACGATAAACTCAACGCTATTCTCGCTAAACAGTCGGCACTCGAAAAACAATTACATGCAGAGAATAACGATAATAATACCGAAAAGAAATGACAATTTTGTCTTGCGCATAGACTTTACATAAAAATTATAAATAAATTACAAAAAGCAGGTA
>DJPE01000028.1 GCA_002439705.1 Christensenella sp. UBA6420 | reverse complement strand
AAACCGCCCGCCATTCTTAACGCGAGAGCCGCGAACAAAACCGCTATCGCCCGTCCGCCGCACGAAACCGCATACGACAGGTCAACTTCCGCTCCGACAAGCACGAAAAGGATAATTTCTGCGAAAACCCATAACTTTTCGTATCTTACCGAAAGCCTTTTCGCCCGTTCTTCCGACTTCATATTAAAGATTACTCCGAGCGAAATTACGGCGAGAAGCCCCGAAAACGGGACGTATTTTTTAATAAGGTTTTCCAACGCGACGAACAGGAACGACACGCTCAGTAAAATAATTATTTTTACCGTATCTCTTACTCCGAAACGCTTGAAAAACAACGAAAACAGCCAGCCGAACAGACACCCTACCGCTATTCCCAAAACTATCGAAACGGGAATTTGCCATATTATATTAAGGTCGAAATTACCTGCGCTCACGCTCGTAAGAAGAGCCGTAAACAACACTATTACGAACACGTCGTCGCAAGACGCGCCCGCCGTAATCATTTGCGGAATACTTTTATTCGTGCCGTACCCTTCTTCTTTAAGCCTTAGCATACGCGGTACGACTACCGCTGGAGAAACAGCTCCCATTACCGCTCCCGCCAACGCGCTTTCTTTTATAGATAACCCCAACAACAGTGGCGCGAACGCGATATACCCTGCTATTTCAAAAGTCGCTGGCAAAAAACACAACAATATAGCGGGTCTGCCCACTTTTTTAAGGTCGCCGAGTTTAAGAGATAATCCCGCGCGAGTCAAAATTATAATCAAAGCAAGTTGTCTTAAATCGCTCGATATATTGAGAATCGACGGCGAAATAAAGTCGAGAACGTACGGACCTAAAACTATCCCTACGAGCAACATACCTATAAGCGGCGGAAGTTTGATTTTTCTGAATAAACTGCCAAGCAGCAATGCGGACAACGAAATTATTGCCAACGAAGTTAAAAACGACATATCATTCTCCTTTCAGGGCAAGAAAAAAGCCGATGCCCTGCGATAATTTTTTCGCAGAAGTCATCAGCGTAACACGCGGTTTCAAGGTTGCCCTTGCGGAAGAACTTCATTTCCGTATATTATTATTGTATCCTTATTCCTTTACGTAGTCAATAAAAAACGGCGATTTTTATAAATTTCGTAATTAAAAAATTTCCGCATTTATTAACCGCCGTTTATAAAATTTACGCTCCCGAAAAGTCCGAAACTTCGATTTCGATGCGTTTTATGTTTTTATTCTTCGTCTTCCAAAACTATGCAGTTTACCTTGCCCGAACGAGCGGTGTTTGCGTCTATCGCAATTATTCCGTCGCCGTAATAGGGCGTATTATCGGCGTCTTCGTCGAATTCCGTTCCTTTTCCGTCGAGTACGGCGTGTCCGTACGAACAATTCCAATGCCCGCAGACTATCGTTTTGTCGGGTTCTCGAACCCCTTTACTTGCGGCGAGCATACCGTTCAGCCACCTTGCCTGCTCCCACCTGTCGGAGTTTGCCGTACGCCATTCTTTATCGTATGCGAAAATATCCGTCGGTTGCGTTCCCCTGCCGAACACTACGCACGGTATCCACCCGTGGACGAAAATATAGTTTTTCGTTTCGTAATAATCTTGCATTTTCGGCAGAATTTCGGTATAAAACGGCGTTTCTTTAGCCATCGCCGCGCACCTTTTCGGTTGATAAACCGCCGCCATAAGCATCATATCGGTCAACTGCAAAACCGTTTCCACCGTGCCGTTAGCCCAATGCGCCGTTCTCATTACGTTCGGAGTCAACCGTAAACTTACGTTGTCGATAAAGTCTTCGAACAGGTCTTCGTGATTACCCCTTATTAAAATAACTTCGTCCTTTTTCAACAAATCGAGAATAAAGTCCTGAACTTTCACGGCTTCCGTTCCCCTGTCGAACAAATCGCCGCAAACGACGAGCTTATGCTTCTGTTTATCTTCAAAAAATCCTTTCTCTCTTAACGCCGTCTGCAACTCCGTAAAAAATCCGTGCACGTCGGCAACAACGTAATATTTCATTTTTTCCTTTCCTTTTTCCTGATTTTCTAAATCAATAATCAATTTATGCCGAGCTAAAACCTTTTGCTCTCTTTTACATTATATAATTTTTATTTCGGTTCGGCAAGTGCAAAAATCGATATGACTTAGCTTTCCTATTGTAAACATTTTCGAAAGAAGTTATAATAAATGTAAACCTAATAATAAAAAGGAATTAACGTTATGAAAGAAAACAGAAAACTGTTAAAAGAAGTGCTAAAAGATATTCGCCAGGATATGACCGACGAAGAAGTGCTGAATTTACTTGCCGACAGCAAAATTTCCGTACGCCCCGACAGCGGAAACAAAAAAGATACGCTGGGGCAAAAAGCCGCCGACGCAATCGCAAAATTTGCGGGGAGCTGGGCTTTTATTTTCTCGTTCGTGGGCGTTCTTGTCGTCTGGATGGTTGTTAATATAATTATGGTGACAAAAGCGTTCGACCCGTATCCGTTTATCTTACTAAATTTAGTCCTTTCCTGCGTAGCCGCTATTCAGGCACCGCTCATTATGATGAGTCAGAACCGTCAAGAAGAAAAAGACCGCAGACGTGCCGAAAACGACTACAAAGTCAACTTAAAGACGGAAATTATGATTGAAGATTTGTACGACAAATTAAACGCCATTCTCGCAAAACAGTACGCGCTCGAAAAAAAATTGTCGACCGAGAAAAAAGACGGGGCGGAAAAACAATAATCGATTCGAATTTCACATATTGAGTTTACAAAAAATTTACTTATATTTTACATAAAACCGATAGCACGCTCTTCGTTTATAATATATAATGTAATCGTAAACATTATAAATGATGAGGTGTTTTTTATGAAATACGAAACCGTAGTGTTAAAATACAATCCGCGCGCTAAAAAAATGGCGGAAGAAGTGGAAAAAACAGCAAACGAATACGCGGAAAAGGGTTATAAGCTCGTAACGTTTTCCGTTACCCTCTCGGCAAAAGCCATACTCGTATTCGAAGTGCCGAACGAAAACAATTAACTATAAGGCGGTAAATATTATGAGTAAAGAAAAACAAGAAAAAAGATT
>DJPE01000038.1:22655-25320 GCA_002439705.1 Christensenella sp. UBA6420 | reverse complement strand
AAAATGACGATTATTATGATTTCGCACGATATAACCGCCGCCGTAAAGTATGCAACTCACGTTTTAACCGTAGGTTCGCCGTGCTTTTTCGGTAGTGCAGACGAATTCAAAAACAGCGTTTACTGCAAAAAAACCGTTGCGGAGGGGTGAAATGGGCGTTTTTGAAAAATTATCTTTATACTTTCAGTTCCCGTTCGTAAGATACGCTTTAATCGTAGGCGTTCTTATTGCGCTTTGTTCGTCGCTTTTCGGCGTGACTCTCGTACTTAAACGCTTTTCGTATATAGGCGACGGGCTTTCTCACGTTGCGTTCGGAGCGATGGCTGTCGCAGGCGTAGTAGGGCTTACGAACAATATGTTTATCGTCATGCCGGTAACGATTGTCGCAGCCGTTTTATTGTTGCACGTCGGGCAGAACGCAAAAATAAAAGGCGACGCGCTTATAGCGATGATTTCGGTCGGCTCTCTTGCGGTAGGGTATCTGTTGCTGAATATTTTTTCCACGTCGTCCAATCTTTCGGGCGACGTTTGCAGCACTTTGTTCGGTTCTACTTCGATACTCACGCTGACGAAAAGTCAGGTATGGCTTTGCGCGGGATTGTCGGTTTTCGTCGTGGTGTTCTTTATATTTACCTATAACCGAATCTTTGCGGTAACGTTTGACGAAACGTTTGCGAAAGCGACGGGCGAAAAGGTCGGCGTATATAATCTGATTATTGCCGTCATTATTGCGGTTATCATCGTTCTTGCGATGAATCTTGTCGGTTCGCTTCTTATATCCGCGCTCGTTATTTTCCCGGCGTTGTCGGCGATGCGCGTGTTCAAGAGCTTCAAGTCGGTGGTAATCTGTTCGGCAAGCATATCGGTCGTTTGTGCCGTTCTCGGTATTTTGATTTCGATTATATACGGCACGCCCGTAGGCTCCACGATAGTGGCAGCCGATATCGTGTGTTTCGGCGTGTTTTATCTACTGGGAATTTTTTTAAGGAGAAGAGTGCTATGAAAAATCATTTATTCGGGCTGAGTTGTCATAGAAACGGAGAAAACGTAACGAAATTATTTTTAAGGGTTATTGCAGCAACGCTTTTCTGTGTTTGCTTGTTATGTTTGTCCGCTTGCGGAAACGAGAAGAAGACGAATCAGTCGTCCGGGAACAATACCGAAACGCCCGGCGGGCAGGAAGAAAAACGCGGAGTGGACGTCGATCTGAGCGTTTTGAGCGGCACAATGGTTTACGCGGAAGTTTACAGAATAATGTCCGCGCCTTACGATTATGCCGGCAAAACCATAAAAGTCAAAGGGACGTATACGGCAAGTTATTACGAGCCGACGCAAAAGTATTACAGCTACGTCGTAGTCGCCGACGCAACGGCCTGTTGTTCTCAGGGGTTTGAATTCGAATGGGTGGGGAAGTCCTATCCCGAAGATTATCCGGACGAAGGAGATACAATCGAAGTCGTGGGCGTGTTCGATAGCTACGACGAACTGGGGATGACGTACTATTCTCTTACCGTCGATTCGTTGCGAATATTATAAAAACGTCGTGCGGAAGCGAAAAAATCTTGTCGGCAGAAAGGTAAATAGTGTATATTGACCTGCGGAAACTTTTGTTATATTATTAAAGTGTAGAAATATATAAATAATCACACGGAGACGATATGACCTTAAAGCGATATACGAAAAATTTTATTTTTGCGACGATACTTATTCTTGCGGCGGTACTTACGATACCGTTTGCTTCGGCTAAGGCGGAAGCGGCGGGTTGGGACGGAACGGCGTCGGAAACTTTGTCGGGCGACGGTACGGAGAACCTTCCGTATATTATAAACTCGGCGGAAGATTTAGCGTATCTTGCCGCGGAAGTAAACGGCGGGAACGATTTTTCGGGTAAATTCATATCGGTTACCGCAGACGAAATCGACCTTAATAATCGTCAACTTTCGATAGGCTACGCGAACGACAGTTCCGAAACTCTCGATTTGAAACCGTTTAACGGCACGTTTAACGGAAACGGCGTTACCGTAAAGAATTTATCGGTGGCGGTTAGCGAAGAAGAAGGGATACCGTCTTATTACGGGCTTTTCGGATATATAGGGCAAAGCGGCAAGGTGTCGAGCGTTAATTTGGATACGGCGACCGCCGTCGTGACGGAAAACGCTTCTCCCGACGTGACCGAAGAATACTATTTCGGCGGAATTGCAGGTGTAAACGAAGGCAATATAATTTTCTGTACGGTAAAGAACGTGACCGCCGAAAATTTCTATTACGTCGGCGGAATTTGCGGAAACAATAACGTAATAAGCGACGAAACTTCTTTCGGGACGATTACCGAATGTACCGTTTCTGACATAACCGTAACGGGTTGCGAAAGGTTTGCTGGCGTGGCTGTATCCAATTACGGAAAGATAGACGGCTGTACCGCTGTGGGAAAATTCTCGTCCGACGGCGGTTCGTTCGGCGGGATAGTCTGCGATAACGGCACCGCGGGAGAAATTATATATTCGAGCTTTTTCGGTTCGACCGACTCCCTGATAGCAGTAACTTCGGGTGGCTTAGCCGCTGTAAACTATGGAAAAATAACCGTTTCTTACGTTCACGCTACGCTTGCCGCAAGCGAAACGGTCGGCGGGATATCTGCGAACAATTCGGGCGAGATAGCGTCCTG
>DJPE01000038.1:21428-22491 GCA_002439705.1 Christensenella sp. UBA6420 | reverse complement strand
GGCGGAATATCCGCCGAAAATTCGGGCGAAATAAACAACGTGTTCGTAAGTGCAAACCTTACCGCGGAGCGTGCCGTAATCATAAACGACGGAACGGTCAACGGTTATTACGACAAGGCGGGATACGCGGGGCAGACGAGCGGAAACGGCTTTTCCATAGACGATTTTTCGACGGTAGCGTTAGGCGACGGCTTTGTTACGGCGAGCGGATATTATCCTTTCGTCAAAGAAATTTACGGACACTCTTCGGGCTTCGGTTACGATATGAGACAAGCGTTCGCTATTTCCGCTTGCGCGGAAGTGACGGTAGGCGACGAAAAACTTTACCAAAGGTTCGGCTTAAAAACCGATTTACCCGCGCCGTCGAAAGTAGGGTATACCTTTAACGGTTGGTCGGACGGAACTAATCTTTATAACGGAAAGAACGATTTTACTTCCGACACGGTTCTTACCGCCGTTTATAAACTTAACGATGTAGAGTTCATTTCCGTAAGCGGCAACGTCGCGAAAATTTACGACGGCGTTCCTTACGTCGTTACGGCGGAATTTAATTTTCCGCTTACGTTAAGTTACGAGTGGTACAGGTCGGAAAACGGCGAAGAAGGAACTTTTGAAAAGGTCGATAAACTGACGGGAAACGAAGTTTCGTTAAAAAACGCTACCGAATCGGGCGTGTACTATTGCCGGGCTTATTTTACCGACGGAAAAGATATTACCGAAGCCGAATCTACTAAGGTAGTAGTCGATATACTGAAAGTTTCTTACGACGGAATAACGTATCCTTACGACGGCGGAAACGCAATAGACGGCGGCAAGTATTCCCAAAAAACCTTGTCGGAATATCCCTTGTCGGACGGCTTTTTCTGGTCGGACGGTTCGACGGTTCCTACCGTGGATAAGACGGGTTACGCCGCTTTTTACAATGCCGACCCCGACAACTATAACGATTTCGCAATAACGATTAACCTTACCTTGCAAAAGGGCGATTATAATGGTATTACTTACGATTACGGCGAAAATAATTATATTTACGGTGGCAGGTACTCTAAAAAAACTCTCGACT
>DJPE01000038.1:296-21404 GCA_002439705.1 Christensenella sp. UBA6420 | reverse complement strand
GAACTTGCCGACGGGTTTAAGTGGCAGGACGGAAGCGTGGTTTTCGACGTTGGAGAAAATATTTACTCGGCTTACTACAACGCCGATTCGACTAACTATAACGACTATCCGCTGACCCTTACAGTAAAGACCGACAAAGGTCTGTATTCGGGCGTGACCCATCCCGTACTCTACGGTCGGTATAAAGAAACGAGTACCTTATCGGACTACGAACTCGAAGATAATTTTTATTGGCTCGACTCGTCCGTGGTGCCTACCGTCGCTGTGACGGAATACGCCGCGTACTACAACGCCGACAAAGTCAGGTACGAAAATTATAACCTTACGATAACTATAAACGTAGATTACGCCGCTTCGACGGTAAACCCCGTAATATCCGACGAAATACTCTACGTCGGCGGCGAATTTCCGACGATAACGCTATCGGAAGGGGACACCGCGGGCGTAATATCCTGGGACGAAGCGACCTTAACCGACGGCGAGAAACTTTATTACTGGACGTTCGTTCCGACTAACGAAAACTATTCCGCGGTAAGAAGAGCGGTAACCCTTACGGTTTATATAAAGTATCTCGTATCGGTGGAAGTAACATCGTTACCGAAAAAAACTACTTATAACGCATTGGAAACTTTCGTAAGAGACGGTATGGTAATTACCGCAACTTTCAGCGGCGGCAAGAAAGAAATCGTCGAAAACTTCGATTTAATCTATCCTACCGAAAGCGATAAGTTCGTGTTCGGCGACGAAAAAATCACCGTAATATACGTTTACGAAGAGATAAGTAAGACCGTAAGCGTACCCGTCACGGTAATTAAGAACGTTATTTCAACGCCTGCCGACGACAACGAATACCGTTACGACGGAAATGCGCAAAAAAGCCTTATGCAAAATACCGCTCTCTATACGGTAGAAAGCGACGAAGGGACTTTACCGGGTAGTTATAACGTTAAATTTATCCTTATCGACAAAAATAACTACGCTTTCGAAGACGGTTCGTCCGAAGTTACGGCAAAGTGGACTATTTTGCCCGCTCTCGTGACCGTGCCGCAGATAGATAAAGAGTTCGTTTATAACGGGCAGGAACAGTACAGCGGTATCCCCGAAAGTTCTTATTACGAAATACTTAACGGACAGGCGAGAACAGATGCCGGAACGTACGAAATTACGTTAAGGCTCGTCAATTCCAACCTTTATAATTGGCGCGGATTAGACGGAGAAAAAGCCGTCGAAGACGTAACGGTAAAGTGGACTATTAAAGTAAAATACGTATCCGACCCCGAAATAGTAACGGAAGAATACGTCTATAACGGTCGGTTTATTCGCTTTGCGTACAAGATTTACGACGGAACGGTAGCCGACTACGACGGAGCGATTCGCGCGGGAGAATACGAAGTTACGTTCACGCTGAAAAATAAAAACTACGCGTGGAGTTACGACGAAGCGAGACCGACGAGAACCCTTAGTTTTACGATAAAGCCTAAGGCGGTAACCGTGCCTACGATAGACGAAAAGTTCGTTTATTCGGGAACGGAATATACCCTTAACGTATCGGATACCGACGAATACACCGTGACCGACAAGACGGGAACGAACGCGGGAATGTACTTTGTTAAGTTCACGTTAAAAAGTGCCGATTACGTTTGGGCGGACGGAACTAAGGATATTAAGAGCGTGCAATGGCGTATCGCCCGCAAATCCGTCGCAAAACCCGTGAAAGAAGACGTCGTTCTTACTTACAACGGCGAATATACCGACTTACCGCTGACGGCTTCCGCCGACTGCGTAATAAGCGGAAACAGACAGCGTAACGCGGGAAATTACGTTGCGGTGGCGGCGCTTCGGGATAAGAATAACTTTATGTGGAGCGACGAAACCACCGACGATATAAGCATAAATTGGTCGATAGCGAAAAAGGAAATAGATTTGCCGATAACCGCGGGCAATTACGTTTATACGGGCGAAACGCTGACGGCGAGCCTTAACGTAAGCGAAGTAAACGTAGTCGGCAACGTAGGAATAAACGCCGGCAGATACGAAATGACGGTTTCGCTACTCGACGAAAACAATTACGTCTGGAAAGACGGTTCGTCCGCACCGAAAACCGTTCAGTGGCAGATATCGAAAATGAAAATAGAAAAGCCGCAAAAAATAGACGACGGAACGTATAACGGACTCGAACAGACTGCGCGTATAAGCGGCGGAAAGTACCTGACTCTCGGCGGAAACGTCGCTAAAAACGCGGGTAAATACGCCGTGACGGCGGCTCTTACCGACAAAAACAACTGCGAATGGACGGACGGAAGCACGACCGATATTACTCTCGAATGGGTGATAAACAAAGCCGAAATCGAAGTCCCGAAAGAAAGTTCCGCTCTTATTTACAGCGGAGCGGAGCAGAAAGCTAATATAGCGGAAACGAGTTTATATACCCTTAGCGGAAACTTCGCCACGGCGGACGGAGAATACGAAGCCACGGCGACGCTCGTCGACGCAAACAACTATAAGTTCGTCGGAACGGACGAAACCGCGGTTAAAATTAAATTCCATGTATACGCCGTTAAATTAAGCGTAGACGGCGAAGAAAAGAAAACCGACTATATAGCGGGAGCAACCTTGCCCGTGCCGACGAAAGACGGCTACAACTTCGCGGGGTGGTACTTGGACAGCGAATGTGAGACCGAAAGGGTAGAGCGTATCGACGACCTTACTTCCGACGCCGTCCTGTACGCAAAATGGATAAAAGACGGTCTGCCCGACGATATAAAACCGAACGATAACGGTTCTTCGGCGAAACTATCGGTAAAAGCCATCGCAGGGATAGCCGTGGGCGGCGTGTGCGGTCTTATCGCAATAGCCTTGATAATTTACGTCGCGACCCGCCAAAAGTCCAACAGGTTCAGAGATTAAGGTCGATACCGACCAATACAAAAGGGTAACGGAAAAATCCGTTACCCTTTTTGTATCGTGCGGTTATTAGCGGGTTAATTTAAACCGAGTCTTTCGTTTAAATCGTCCAAGTCCACAGCCCATAAATTACTTGCCACTTTTCCCGACACTTCCGAAACGAATCGGTCAGCCATTTCGTTTCTTTCTTTGTCGGGGTAATCGTATTCTTTATCGTATCCGTTTTCGTCAACCATCATAGTTTCCCAATCAAAAGCTACGGATATAAATTCATCTATCATATCTGCGTCAATTTTTGCGGTAACGTTACATTCTTTTAACAAATATTTCTTTATAAACTCAACTGCTTCGTCCGAAAGTTTAAAAAGTTTTACTTCCTTAGTTCTTTTTCTAAAACACATAAATATACTCCTGTCGTTTTCTTTTGCGGCGTTTGTTTTTCGATTAAAATAGAAAACTTTATCCGTTCATACTTTATCACTTCGTTTTTGATTAGTCAAGGCAATCAATCGGCGGCTCGTCATCTTGCATATATTCGTGTGGAAAATTATTGACAAAGGGGCGACATGGGAATATACTGTATATATCAAATATGCACAGTTGGAGGCAAAAATTGTTAAAGGTAGAAGGTCTTACGAAAGTCTATCCGAAGTTCAAGTTGGACGACGTGAGTTTCGAGTTACCGTCGGGGTACATAATGGGCTTTATCGGGGCGAACGGAGCGGGCAAATCCACGACGTTAAAAAGCATTATGAACATAGTGTGTCCCGATAGCGGAACGGTGGAAATATTCGGCAAGGATATGAAGACGAAAGAGACCGAAATAAAGCAGGAAATAGGTTTTCTTATGGGCGCGGTCAACTGTTATCCGCTCGTGAAAATATCCAAGTTTTTGGACGTAACGAAGAGTTTTTATAACGAGTGGCAGGACGATGAGTGCGAAAAATATCTCAAAAAATTCGATATAGACAAAGAAAAACGAATTAAAGAATTGTCGCAGGGAATGAAAGTCAAGTTAGGTCTTGCGGTGGCGTTAAGCCACAAAGCGAAACTTTTTATTCTCGACGAGCCGACCAGCGGACTCGACCCGGTAGCTCGCGACGAGATACTCGATATACTTTGCGACCTTGTGGCGGACGGGGATAAAAGCGTACTGTTTTCCACGCACATAACGAGCGACCTTGAAAAATGCGCCGACTACATACTGTTCATAAAAAACGGGCTAATTGTAGCCGACGATACAAAAGACGGACTTTTAGATAGCTACGTCATTTTACGCGGCGGAGCGGACGAAGCGGAAAAGGTAGCGGGCAGAGCTATCGGTATGAAGCGGAACAGATATAATTTTTCCGCTCTGATACGGGCGTGCGACCTTGCGGAGGACGATAAAAATTTTGCGACGGACAGACCGACGCTCGAAGATATTATGGTGTACTACGGGAGGGCGGAAGACAATGATTAAACTGTTAAGAAAAGAGATAAAATTATCGTATTTGCCGATAGTGTGGTTTTTCCCGTTTTTGTCCTGTTTGTTGTTTATCCCTAATTACCCCTATTGCGTGGGAGTAAGTTACGGACTACTTAGCCTTTTTATTAACTTCAATTACGCTTCCGAAAACAGGGATTTGGAATACACGGCGGGCTTGCCCATTCCGCGTAGGGATATAGTCAAGGCGAAGATAATAAGCGGCGTGTTTATAGAAGCTATGCAGATAGCCGTCGGAGTAATATGCGGACTTTTGGCTTCGTTCGTTCTGTGGGGCGAAAACGCCGTCGGAATCGACGCCAACGCCGCTTACTTCGGGTTTGTGTTCTTGGAGTTTGCGTTGTTTAATATCGTCTTTTTCCCGATGTATTTCGGCAGAGGCTGCAAGACGGGACTTAGTATGATTACAGCTACCGTAGCTTACGCCGTGTTCGTTACCGTAACCGAGCTGCTCGTAGGGTTTGTGCCGTCGGTTCATAAGGCGTTGGACGGGTTTGATAGTAATTTTATCGGAGTAAGGATAGCGGTTCTTATAGTCGGCGTCGTACTTTACGCGGCGAGCATAGTAGGTTCTTATTTTATTTCGGTGGGCAAGTTCGAAAAGGTGAGCTTGTGATAAAGTTAGTCATAAGCAGCTCCGTCGGTATTCCCGCGTACACGCAGCTGTACGAACAGATTACCGCGCAGATAATAAGGGGAGATATTCTTCCCGACACATGTCTGCCGTCTATAAGGGGCGTGGCAAACGAACTTAAAATAAGCGTAATTACGGTTAAGTCTGCTTACGACTTACTCGAAAAGGACGGGTATATTTATACCGTTCAGGGCAAGGGGTGTTTCGTAAAAGGGATAGAAGACGCCGAAAAAGAAAAGACGAGATTAGCCGAAAAAAGGCTTCGGGAAGACTTGAAATACTACGCCGATATAGGAATGACGAAAAAGGAATTTGTTTCCGTCGCGGAAAAAATTTATCCCGAAAGGTAGCGGCTCGTTATTTCGGAAGATGCGTTTTTGTATAGTTTTAAGAAAAAAGTAAAAAAATCTGTCGCAAATCGGCAGGTTTTTTGTTTTTTGCGGAGAGAAAGCCGCGGGGATAAATTTCGATTTTTTATCTTGAAATATTTTTTATATTATTATATAATATCCGTAAGACGAATAAAAAGGGTGGAGTATGCCCTTTTTCAAATACAAGGTCGAATAGGAGACGCTATTTTATGAGAGGTGCTTATAAATCGGGACAAAGACGGGTGCTTGTCGGCTCCGGTTATAAAATCGCCATAGGAGTGGTCATCGCGATGACGGTGGCTCTCGTTATGGTTCTGCTTGCTTTTCTTCCCGCAACGGAAGATACGATTACCGTCGAAAGGCGGATAGTCAGTATCGAGAACGAGAACGGGGATATCGGCGTCAACGTCAGTCCCTCTTCCATATTCGTAAAAGTCACTTACTCCGACGGCACGAGCGAATCCGTCCCCCTTTCAGGCACCGTTTACGAGGGACTCGATTTGTCGGTAGCGGGCAGTAACAACGTAGCTCTCTCCTACGGCGGCTTCGAACAGACCGTCACCTTTAACGTCAAGAACGTGGACTGCGTGGTAAGATACGAAGGTTCGGTCGGCGGCGGCATTCAGGGCGAACAGGTCCAGTATGTGCCTAACGGCGGCTCGGCGGACACGGTAATAGCCGTGCCGGAAACGGGTTACGTCTTCGTGAAGTGGAACGACGGCTATCCGCTCGCCGCCCGTAAAGACACGGGAGTCACCGAGAGTAAAACTTTTGCGGCGATTTTCGAAAAAGCAAAATATACCGTAAGGTTCTATTATTACAACGGCACCGTGGCGAGCGAAGAGAAAGTTCAGTTCGGCAGCGGCGCTACGAAAGCTCCCGTGTACGGAGCAGACCAGGGTATGGAAAGATACGGATACACTTTCGCATCGTGGGTTCCGTCCGATTTTACTTCGGTGGACAGGGATATGATTATCCGCCCCGAATACGTCAAGACGGCTACCGACGTCATTCTCACCGTGCCTACCGACATATACGGCAACGAGATGGGAACCACCGATTTAAGGGAAGAAGGCTACTACGCCCACGACCAATTGGCAACCATCGTCGCCACCCCCTACAATTCCCGCGTGTTCTCCCGCTGGGTAATCACCGGTACCGACGGAGTGGAATACGAAGTAAAACGCGACGGCGAAGGCAGCACTCAGAGTATCCCCGTCGGTATCGCGGGACAGACCGTAACTTTCACTTCCACGAAGTCGGGTAACACAGCCGAAGACTATCAATTGAGCTTTACGCCGAACGCCGACGTAAGTCAGATTAAAATTCAGGCTATATTCGCTTACAGCGAACTTGACGTAACTTTCGTAAACTATCAGAAGACCGACAACAACAGCGTCGAATGCGTAGTTACGGGCGTAAGAAGCGACAGACCTTTATCTTACGTCACCGACAACCTTTTCCCCGACACCGACGGACTGCCCAAGCCCGCCGACGTGAACGGAATGGAATTCGTAGGTTGGTACGAAGCGGGCGACGTCACGCAGACGATTATAGACAAAACCGTTTCTTTCGAACAGCCCACGACTCTCGTGGCTAAATGGAAACGGAAACAGTTTACTTTAAGGTTTATTTTCCGCGACCCGTCGGGAACGAACGACAGTCTGTGGCACGAAACGGTAGTAACGTATCAAAATTCTTTCGCAAGCGGCAGTAACGGCGGACTTCCCGAACTTAATCCGACCGCGGATAATTACGTTTTTGTAGGGTGGATAGACGCTCTTACCGGAGCTACGGTAGACGACAAAACCAAACTCCTTTACGACGGAGCTTATGACAGAAACGACGATTTCGAAAACGGTATAGTAAGGTTTATCCCCGTGTGGGAACCTATCCGCCACCGCCTGTACGTATCCCTTAAAGGGGGCGCGGGCAAGGCGCAGCTTATTATCGACCCCGGCAAGATAGACTCCGACGGGAATTTACTCGAAACCACCGAAGAAGTCAACGGCGAAACGGTAATTTACGAAAACAGAAAGTACAAACTTAAAGTTCTTGCCGACGAAGGGTACGAACTCGTATCTTCCGTGTGGGAATACAACGGTATTCTCACTTCGCCCAAGTCTTATCTTCCCGGCACGAACAACGCCGAATTCGACCTGTTTATTACGAGCGACAACGTAATTACGGTGGATTTGCAGATTAAGAAGATAGAAATTTCGGTAACCAACGGCGACGGATATTACGCCGGGCTTATAGAATTCGACGGAGCTACCTATCAGGACGGCACGGAAACCTTTACCGTAGACTACAATTCGGGCGCGAATATAAAAATAGTAAGTAACAACAGCGTCTATTCCATAAAAGACGTTTTAGTCGACGGAGTGAGCGTAGGGTACGCTTTCGGCGACGATACGCTGGAATACACTTTGGTTTTACCCGGACTTAAAAATTCCTGTTCGGTAGAAATAAAATACAACACGAGAAAGTATAACGTCTGGGCGGATAAGACCGACGGCGGCGTAATTTACCTTGCAGACTTGTTCGACTTAAATAACGAAAGCGTATTCGACGGGGCTTCCTTGCAGGAATACGCCTACGGCGAAAAACTGTATTTAAGAATAAAAGCCGACGGAAACGACAGCGTAAGGAAGGTTATTTCTTCCGTCAGAATAAACGGCGTGGTCTGCGACCTTTATACTCCGTCGGTAAACGACGTAAGGTTTGCAAACTGGTTTATAAACGCCGAAGAGTACGGCGTGAAAATTCAGCTTATCAACGGCTCTTACTATTACGTTTACGGAGAAGTTACTTACGGAAGCGACGAGTACGTTTATTGCGAGTCGATTACGGACGCTTCTTCGGTCGTTTTCAGAAAGAGAATTGCCGGCGAAGAAACGGTTTACGTCACCGTAAGCAAAGCCGACAACGCGAGCTTGTATTCTTCTATCTGTTCCGACCTTAAAGTAGGGGAAAAGAAAGTAACCGACACCACTATAAGAAGAGATACGCGTATTACTTCGATAGATTTACTTATCGACGTAACGAAGAACTTTAATATAAGCGCGACATTCCGTCCGATAGAATATACCGTTTCTGCGGAAAGCTACGGCGACGGCGAAGCGGAAGTAAGTTCTTCCACCGCGTCGTTCAACGGTTCTTCCCGCATTACGGCTAAACCCGCGGCGGGATATTACGTAAGCGGATACACGGTAAACGGCGGAACCTTTACCGTTGCGGAAACGGGAAAGAAAGGCGAAGACTTTTCGCTGGAATTAAACGGTATAGAAGAAGACAAGACGGTAGCGTTCTTCTTTGAAGAAATAAAATATAAAGTTACTTTCGAAAACGCTTCCGCCGCAGTCGGCGACGTGTACGTCGACGGAGAACTTCTCAACAACTCCGTTTCGCTCGATTACGCTTATCACTCTTCCGTTAAAGTTACGATAAGATTGGACGAAGCGGACGTCGGTCACCGCATTTCGAGAATAGTAGTGGTCAGAAACGGCGTCGAAAGGGAAGAAACCGTCCACTTCAATATGACGGAATACGTCCTTACCGAAAGCGACGTCACGGCTAACCTTTCCGTGAAGATTTATCTCGCGGACAAAATAGCCGACGCTACGGAAAACTATTATACCGTCGATATTGCGGGCAGCGTACTTATAGAAGCCACCGTTTCGGCGGAATTTATGTCGGCAAGGTTCGACGAAAGCAACGAAATTCTCGTCAAAGCCGATTACGGGTACAGAATAAAAGATATTACGGTAAGAACGCAGAATTCCGACAAAGTTCTGTCGGCTTCGGTCACTTCCGCTGCCAACGGACTTAAAGAATACTCGTTCTCTATCCCCGCGGGTACGTTTGCGGCGGGCGATATAGTAGTGATCTCCGTAAACACCACTCCGGAAAGTTATTCCCTTACCACGTCTTACGAAGGGGAAGGAAGCGTTTCGGGCGGAAAAGAGTTCGTATATTTCGGCTCGGAAGAACTTATCGACGTGGCGGCTAATCAATATTGTTACGTCAAGACCGTGTATATAAACGGCGAAGAAATTTCTTTCCGCTCTTCATATTGGAGTTCTCTGACGACAGACGGTTCTACGGGAAGATACGTAAGCGGTACTCTTTCCTATATGCCCGAACGCGATATGGACGTAAGGGTAGTGTTCGCCCGCAACACCTATAAGATGACGGTAGACGCGAGCAGCGTGAACGGTTCTACCACGTTAAGCGTGTCGAAAAACGACGAAAACGGCGACTCGGCTACCGAAGTATCGGGAATAACCGACGGTTCGAAGTCGGAATACGTCCCGCACGGCTGGTTCGTTTCCGTAAATATGAGCGCGGATACCGGGTATCACGTTTCTGCGTTGTATATTAACGACGTAAAGGTAGAATTACAGTTTGCTACGAGCGACGAGAACGCGCATAAGTCGGCTACATACGTTTATAAAGGCGAACTCATCGAAAACAAACGGGTCGGCGCGACGGGCAGAATAAACGTCAAAGTCGAATACGAAATCAACAAATACGGCTTTACTTACTCGATAAACAACGTGTCGAAGAACTTTTCTTCCGACGTTTTCTGCGGAACGGTATCGTCGTCGTTTATTGCCGACGGAAACCGTTATTACGGAATAGAACACGGCGGAAACTTCGCTTTCACCGTGACCCCGTCGGTCGCCAACGGATATTATCTTAAACAAATCCGTATGCTATATAAGTCGGCTTACGACAGTTCTGTCAAGGAAATTATACACGTTCCCGGCGACGCGGCTCTGTCCGACGTGACTATATCGGGCGGCACTATATGGTTTAACCGCTTTACGGAAACGAGCGACGGACTTACCGCCGATATAGAACTTATAGAAGTCACTTTCGACAGGAATTTATACGAAGTCGATTTGGTGCAGTCGAGCGCGGCGTACACGGGCGAGATGGATATAGTATTCAGCCACGGCAACGCCGACGTGTACTATATAGTAATACCCGACGCCGACGGAAATAAATATTTCTATCGCGACGGAACTTTCTTTACTTACGAAAACGGCGATTACGCCGACACGGGAATAAAACTCGTCAACAGGGCGGGCAATTACGTTTATACCGACGGCAGTAAAGATTACGTTATGTTGATAGAACACGGTTTACGTTATTCCGTGTACGTTACTCCCGGAATAGGGTACGAGAGAGTAGAGTTTACCTTAAACGGCGAAGACGCTCTTACGAGAGTCAACGACAACAGGTACTCGACCAACGTCGACAGGAATCTTACCATAGCCACCCGTTTCAGAGTGCTTACTTACGACGTAAACTTCGGAATAACCGTTCACGACAAGGACCGTACGGGTAAGATTTCCGCTTCGGAAATAGCCGATTACGCCGAGATTTATATAAGAGTAATAAGCGGCGATATTTACTATCTCGATTACAACCCCGTCACGGGCAGAGACGAATGGTTCGGACTCGAATACGGCAAGGAAGGAGTGACGATTTCCGCCGCCGACGGCGTGGGATACAAGTTGGGGTACGGAGCGAGAATACAGTTTATTATGGTACCCAAATTCGACACGAAGGGATACGAATTGTCTTCGTTCGTGCTTGAAGACACCGATATTACCGACAGAGTGAAAGTGATAAGGACTGCCGTTCCGTCGACCACGGAAGAGATAGAAGTCCTTTGCTACGGCGGAGCCGATACGGACGCAGGGTACCTTGTGGTAAGCGATCTCGAAGCGAGAAGCGTGTTCGATATCACGAGATACAATATCTACGCGGAAGTAGTTTACGCAGACGGAGTAGTCGGAGAAACTATAAACTATTTAAGAGAAGAGTCGGGGCTTACGATAGCGTGGGGCGATTACGCCGAAGTAAGAGTAAATATCGGCGACGGATTTATATTGAAGAATATAAGAGTCAATCGCGGCGGAAAAGAAAACGACGTTAATCTAATCGACAGCGCCGACAACGACGCCTACGACGAACAGATGTACTACAACAAGCGTAACGTAAACACCAACGAGTACAGAGACGTTTTACGCGTGCGTAAAGTAAAGACCGACGTTTACCTTACCGCAACGGTGGAAAGAAACGAGTACGAAGTAAGGTTCAAGATTAACGACAAGAACAAGCTTTACGAAATAAAAACCGTCTTTAACGAGCAGCACGCAGGTTATCCCGTGTCTTCCGATTCGAGCAACGGTTCCGTAGGAATGTGGGAAGAAAACGTGGGTGCCGCTTCCTATTACGTAATCAAGGCTTGGCATTACGACGAACTTACCGTGACGGTAAGCCCGAAAAACGGTTACGCCATTCTGCCCGTAAGCGACGGGATACGAGCCGACTATAAGGCGATAGTAAGAGCCGTCCGCTACAACGAAGACACGAAAGAATGGGAATATATGCGCGACAACGCCGGTAATCTCATTTATACAGAACTTAATTTCGGCGCGCTGGACGGGGATATAAGGCAGTTTACGTTCCACTCCGCGACCAGTCCCGTAGCCGCTACTTATATAGCGAGTTCGGTCGAGATAGAAATAAATATCGACGTCAAGACTTACGAAACTTCCACTTCGATAGGTTATATCGACGCAGTCGGCAAGGACAACAAGAATAATACCACCGTAGTGTGGAATGTTTTTGACGGAAAGACCGACGCCAACCCGTCCGCTACCGCAGGTCTTACCGTAAATAACAGCACTCTTTCGAAAGTAGTCAATCATCACGGCAAGATAAGATACGAATTTACCGCGCAGGAAGGATACCGTCTTAACGGAATTACCGTCAACGGCATAAGCTATCGCAATCTGGAAACCGCGGGAAGGTATTATTCCGATTCCGAAGGGGAAAGGGTTACGTTCTCGTCCGAAAATTACGAATACACCATAGTCCGTCGTCTGGACGAAGAAAGAAAGTGGGTATATTACTACTCGATATCTTTCAATATAGACGACGCTCTTATTAAAGGCGCGTACAACGTGCCGCAGACCGCTATCGAAGTTTATATCGAGATAGCTCCGATAAAGTACGAAATTAAGACCTACATAAACGGCGTATATTACGAAAACGCTTTGCACGGCACGATGAACGGTTCTTCCGACGGCAAGACGGTCACCGTCTACAGCCCCGCCACGGTGGAACACTTCAATACATTTTCGGTTTCTCTGACGTTGTTCGAAGGGTACACCATAGATTCGCTTGCCGTAAAGACGGGCAAAACCGACGATGACGTATCCGATCTCGACGCTACCGAATATTCCGTCAACACACCTAATTCGAACAAGATCTTTTCTGCATCCTATACCTTTATGTCCAACGTTAATTTGCTTAACGGCAGGCAGACTATCTACTTGTTCTATACGACGAAAATAGTGTCTTACAAAGTAAAAGCAGACGCTTACGCTTACAGTAAAAACGACGGCGTTATTAAGAAAGACGAATTAGGACAGATTACCGAAGACAGCGCCGGATACATAGATTACGACACCGCAATAGGCAAAGTATCCGCTTATGTAACGACGGGCGGCGACAGGAAAGAACTCGTAAACGGCGCGTCTTACGAATATTTCTCGGAAGTGATGATAGAAGCGTACGCCAACGACGGTTACGTTATGTACGAAATGGCGGAAATAGTCGACGGAGCGGAAGTCGCGGTAAGAAACGGCGTCCGCAAAATTACTTACTATTCCGAAGAGTCGGGCGGCAGAACGAAGTACGTCATAAGATACACGGTAGACGGCTACGGCGACAGGCAGTTCAAGATAATCTTCAAGCAAAAGACCACCGTCACGGTAAACGTTCTTAACCCGTACAAGTACACGCAAGGCACTGCGATAGGCGCGATAGATTATTACTCTTACGTAAGCCTTACCGCAAAACAGAACGGCGTGGACGTTCCTAACGGCAACGCAAACGGCAACGAAGTTTGCGACAAGTACGTATATGAAGTTCTCGTCGGCAACTACGTTTCGCTTATATATAAGGATTTATACATAAAGAGCGGACAGAGTTCTTACGAGTTCTGCACCTATTCCGCCGATACCGACAAGTACACCCCCGTATCGTTAAGCGTAAATCCCTCTTACCCCGACGGACAGGGTAAGATTATCGACGGAGAAACGGAACTGTATCTTATCAACAACGTTTATTCGAGAATAACTTTCGAGAAAGAAACTTTCGGCGCGACCGACGGAGCTAGCGGCGGTACTGTTTATTTTAACGGTTCGGGAGCAGAACCCACCGACGGAAAACTTTATACTTCCGCCACCACGATAAACTCTATCGTTACCATTACCGTAAGACCCGACGAAAATTACGTTTTCAGCAATCTTTACGTTCGTCAACGCGACGTGGCTAAGAGCCGCGCGGAAGGAAGAATAGTATATAAAGAAGGCTCCGACGAATGGCTTATTTACGACGACGGGTTCGGGTCCAAGGACAGCAACGGCTTTATTATTTCGAGCCGTAAGGACGTGTCGGGCAACACGATTTATACCGTTAAGATGCGCGGGGATATGGAACTTAGATTTGAGTTCTACCGTGTGTACGAAGTCGTGTTCGGAGCGTATTATTCCGATAAGGGAACTACCTACGGCGACGTCGATTCCGCCGATTCGATAGTTAAATTGTCGGACGTAAACTACAACGATTACGGCGAAGCGTATTCGAAGGAATCCGCCAATACAGGCAAGTATTTCGTTCAGTACGGTTCGAGCTTTACACTTACCGCTCCCGCTGCCCCCGAAAATTACGTTTTCGTAGGTTGGTACCTTAACGACAGTAACACATACGTCTATCTCGATAGACTGTTGCCGACGACCGACTATCTTAAACGCCAGTTTATAATAAATTCCGATTTGGAAGGACTTATCGTGGACGGATACGAAGCGGCGGGACTTACCTTCGTCGCGACTTATCAGCCGGTAATAAACGTAGCGGTAATCAACGAAACTTATTATTACGACAATTCGCATTGGAACAGCTGGCAGAGCGGTTTCTTGCGTACCGAATATTACGACTTCGACGGAATGAAGATTTCCGACACCGTAACCAACGGCATCGTCCGCAACTCTTCGAGCGTGGCGATATCCGACCTTACATACGCCGACTTGGCCGCAAAGACGGGCGGGGATAACGGCTGGAACCTTGCCGTAAACTCCGGCGCAAGCGGAGATAAGCAGGTTTACAGCGCGATGAGCTTATTCAAAGTACTATATCAGTCGATCACGAATTACGACCTTATCGGCAACAATTGGACGGACGGTTACGTTACGTTCAGGATGGAGAGTTTGCCGTCGAGCGTAAAACATCTCGGCTGGCAGTATTATAACTGGAACACGCGTGCGTACGAAGATATAGAGTACAGGTACGAAGACGAAAACTACGGAATAGACCCGAGCACGGGAAGCTATACGATAGTCGACAATACTTTCGAAGAGTACAGATTTAAGTTAGGGTATCTGTTCTCGGGAGAAATGCCGTACGCCGTAAGTGCGGGCGACGAAAACAACCGCGATTTTTCGAGACCGCTTATAGTCAGACCGAGTTTGCATAAAGTCGTAGGGTTGGAGCTTACGCAGAAAGCCTACATTAAGGAACTCGGCGACGAAATGAACAGCGATTCCGACTTCTCGGGCGTAATTCATCCCACGATTGCGAGCGTAACCGGCAGCGGCGTTTATTACGCTATCGACGACAAGACGATGAACGGCGAATTCGACTACGGCGCAGTCGCTAATATAAGACATTACGACAGAACCGGCGAAAACGGAATAATAAACTATCCGCTTGACGAAGGCGCCGATATTACCATGAGATACCGCTTTATCGGGTGGAGAATGTATTGGGAAGTAAACGGCATCAGAGCTTATCGTTTCATACACTTAGCCGAAGGCGACGAAGCGGCGGGACTCGACGTAGAGCTTACTTATATGTTTAA
Source organism: Christensenella sp. UBA6420 (assembly GCA_002439705.1). Classification (GTDB taxonomy): domain Bacteria; phylum Bacillota; class Clostridia; order Christensenellales; family DTU072; genus CAG-1782. The sequence continues at coordinate 6,066 of DJPE01000038.1, read as the reverse complement.
CGACAGTCCGCCTTCTTCCGATTCGATACAGATAGAAGCTCTGTACATTTTGCAGAGCAGGCAGTCCATATATTCCTACAACGTAGCCGGCAGCGATTACAGCTATCAGGACGCTTTGGCAAGGGGACATTACGCCGTGAACGACTCGCCCGACCTTAGCGTAAGACTCGAATCGAGCGCGCAGGATTTCGAAACGTACGACGCGACTACCGGTAAGACGGGAGTATGCACTCTGGCTTATCAGAGCGAAAACCTTACGAGCGAAGCGGGAAGCAGGGCGTTGCAGTACCTTATGGACGTGGGCAGCAAGTATACCGTTTCGTTAAAGACCGACGAAAGGAAAGCCGACGTGACTAAGTTTGTGGAAAACACCGCCGGCAGCAACACTAACACCAACACGCAGGGATACGACCCGAGCGTGGACAGATTCTATGCGGTGTACTTCAACAAGAACACCGCAGACGAATCGAAGGGGAAAGAACTGAATTATACCGGCGGCACTTATACCGTCGCGGGCGCTTTTTCTATCGACGTACAATACAAGTCGCATGCGAAACTCGTATTCAATAACGTTATGTACGGTTCGGGCGTAACCTTACCCGACTCTATTCTCAACTATCTCGGACTGGACGTAGACAAGTTGACGGTATGGGATACCGACGCGACCTACGGCGACGACGCTACCGCCGACGACGGGCAAATCGTATTCAATCTCGACCTTATAAACTTAGGCGGAGCCAATCTGCACGGCGTATTTAATTATTCTCTTAAAGGCTTCACTTCGGGCAACGGTCTTTCCGCAATGAAGCGATTAGCGTATACTTACAGAGTCGGCGGCAACGATACGGGAGCAAGGGGCAACGACAGCAACTTATTCAACCCCACTCACGAAAGTTACCGCAGGTACATAGTAATCGACTACAACGACGGTTACATTTCGGGCGGAAGCCTTATATTCGGTAATCCCGCTATTACGGGCGACGACAGATACAACGTATCGAATACGGGTGACGGCACGGCGGCTAATCCGTACAGAATTTACAATGTGACGCAGTTAAGAAACGTAAGTCTGTTCTTCTACGCCAACGAAAATTCCTGCAACATGCACACTAAGGCAGCCGACGGTTCGATTACCGAAATAAAGACGGTATTCAAGATGTTCGACAACATTAAGTTACAGGATTATACGAATTCTTCCACCGCTTCGGCGTTCCCGGGCGGACTCAGCGAAGCGTGGGTACCGCTGTGCTTCAGCCTTGACGACGGTTACGACAAAGGTTTCGACGGAATATTCGACGGCGGCGGATATACTTTATCAAATCTTGCCGCGTACGCCGGCGGAAGCCCCGACACGAGCAATCCGCAGGACGACAACTTAGTCCCCGCGGAAGCGACGTACAGGAACCCGCTCGCCGCGTTCGATTACGACGGCTTACAGGGATACGGAATATTTGGTTGCGTGTACGGCGGAACGATTAAAAATCTTAAAATAGACGACTCGTTCATAAGTTTCAGCGACGACAGGTTTGCAAGCGTAGGACTTCTCGCGGCTAAAGCGTACGAAGCTACCTTCGAAAACGTAAGTTTCCCCGAAACCGTTAATCCGACGAGAGCAAGTCAGATAGAAAGCAGCAACGGCGGCGCAAGAATTTATATGAGTACCTGGGTTCAGAATATGGGTATGCTCGTAGGTTACGCCAAGAACTGTCAGATTAAGAATATCAACGTTTCGGTCGGGAACAGCTCTAATATCTACCTTTTGTCGGAACTCGGCTCGGACAGCGGTAACGCAGGCGTAGGACTTCTCGTCGGATATATAGAAGGAAGCACAGATTTAGCGAGTGCGGGCGAAAGAACAAGCCTGATTAACGGCGTTACCGTTACAGGTTCGGATCCGGATGAAAAGTACAGTAAGTACGTTATCATAAACGATTACGCGAGCAGAAGTATGCCTACGGGCGGAATTATAGGTTCTGCTAAGAAAGGAACGGTCGTAAGCACGATAACGATGACCAATCTCAATATGCAGATAGGCGGCGAAGACAACGGCACCACGGGATACGCCGGCGGCGTAGCGGGGTACAGCTCGGAAAGCTACTTCGAAATAATCGAAATAAGAAGCGCGAACAAATATGCGAGAACCGACGAAAAGAACGGGGTCGTTATTCACGGTGCGCAAGCTACCGGCGGCGCGGTGGGATACGCCGACAATTCGGAAATATCGCTCGTTACTCTTTACGGCTTGTTCAGGATGAGAGGTACGAGCGCGGGCGGCGTAGCAGGCGTAAGCTCGGGATTAGTGAGAGACTGCGAGCTTACCGCTCCGAAGACTTCCACCGACGAAGGCGTACGCCTTATGTTCGACCAAAGCAACGGTTACAATTCTACCGTATCCGATTTCGGAGGTATCGTCGGACTCAATACGGGCACGGTGTCCGATTGCGGAATTACGGGAGGCAGCGGAGCCGCCGCATATAACGCAGGCTATACGAATATAAAAGGCGCGGCGGTTTACGTTTATCACGCCGGGAACACGAACCACAACGCTGTGGACACCGTGGACCAAAGCGTGAACGAAAGCGCGATAAAGAACAGCGCGAAGAACGTAGTCGGCAGAGTAAGCGTAGGCGGTATAGTCGGCAGAGCGACCGGAAGAGTCTACAACAGCTACATAGTGTACACGAGGACTACGGTGAGATTGGACGTCACCGCCGGCAATCCGGCAAGTTATAACGGAAGCGACGGTTTGCCTTTGTCGCACTGTCTCGTTATTTCCGCGGGCGGCATCGTAGGTACGTTGGAGGGCCGCGACCTTGTCAACGGCGCGCTTGCCGACGGAAGCGATTTCGGGTTCTACGACGAACTTAACCGTTTCGAGTCCAAACCCGAATACAAGACGAGAGTACAGAGTTGCTTTACGAGTAACGCAAGCGTAGTCGTCGCCAACAGAGTTTGGGTAGACAGCTACGACGTCGATAAGGAAGGCACGCAGATGGCAAGCAATTCCGTCACCGTGGCGGGTATCGTAGGAAGCGTAAAGAAATACTTAGGCGAATACGGAATTAACTCCTGTTACAGCCTGAACAACCATTTCAGCACGAGAATGGGCGCGTACGGTTGGAGTACAAACGACGGCGAAGAAGGCGACAGTCAGTCTACCAAGTACGGTTGGTACTACGCGTCTACGGCAATGTTCGGCGGAAAGAAAAAATACACGCCGATAAGAACCGGTCTTAAAATGGACGGCGGTATCTACGGTATAGTAGGCGGAGAGTATATTGACGACGAACATAAAGACTCGGGTAACTACGGCTGTAACTATTGCTGGTCGAAAGGTAACACTATCGAAGCGAGAAACGCCGTAAACAGCCTGGCAGATATGGGCGCAAGAGATAATGCTCTCAGTACGAGAGGTATGGACTTGCAGATAGGCGAAAATTATCGTTCCTATACGAACGAACACGCCGAAGGCAACATAGCCTGTCCCAATATGCCTTACGGCGTAAGCATGGACGACATGAGAGTCACGGGTATGGAAGCGTACGGACTCGACGAGTTCAAAATAGGTTCGGCCACCGTAAACGTACGCGAAGTCAACGTATTGTTCGGCGCAGGTTTCGTCGGCGTTTTCGACGCGTCGAAAAAAGGAGGCAGCGACGGCAGACTGTTCAGGACGGACTATAAGACGGGAATACTTCTCGTGTCGCACGAAATAAACAAGACCGCAGCTGAGACCAAGTGGAGCAGATACGAAGCGTCGTCGGGAACGTATAATTCGGGTGCGACCGTAAACGGCTTGACTTATAGTCAGTTTATGGCGTCGTACAACAATTACAAGGATTACCTTGTAAGGGGTCAGGGCAATTCGTCTATACCGAATTAACGATAATTTCGGCGTAAAAAACCGATATAAGCGTAAAAAACGCTTGTTAGAAAAAAGGAAAAATTATATAATATCCCGTGAGTATAAACGGAATAATAAGGAGTATACGATGAAACACACCGACATCGTCGATATTTTCGACGGAAAGATAGAAATCGGTTCCGAAGTCACCGTTTGCGGCTGGGTAAGAACGTTCCGCGATTCCAAAACCATGGCGTTTCTGGAAGTCAACGACGGCACTGCCTTTAAGCATCTGCAGATAGTAATCGACAAAGAAACGATAAAAAACAACGAATTCATGCGTCTCGGCTGTTCGGTCAAGGTAACAGGCACGCTCGTAAAGAGCGTCGTAATGCAGGATTCGGTGGAAATAAACGCTACCGAAATAGTTATGCTTGGCGATTGCCCCGCCGATTATCCCTTGCAGAAAAAACGTTGCAGTATGGAATTTTTGCGTTCCATGCCCCATCTGAGAGTCCGCACCAACACTTTTAACGCCGTGTTCAGAGTTCGTTCGGTGGTGGCAAGCTGCATACACGAATTTTTCCAGGCGAGACATTTCGTGTACATCAATACGCCGCTCATTACCGCAAGCGACTGCGAAGGCGCGGGCGAAGTGTTCAAAGTTACTACCATAGGTTACAGCAACGAATATAAGAGCGAAGAAGAGTATTACAAGAACGACTTTTTCGGACAGAAAGCGGGTTTGAGCGTTTCGGGACAGCTCGAAGGCGAAGTAGCGGCTATGGCTTTCGGCAAGATTTATACCTTCGGACCGTCGTTCAGAGCCGAAAACAGCAATACCCCCCGTCATGCGGCGGAATTCTGGCATATAGAGCCCGAAGTAGCGTTTGCCGAACTTCCCGACATTATTGAAATAGCGGAAGATTTAATCAAGCATATTCTTAACACGGTGCTCGATAAGTGCCTGCCCGAACTTACCTTCTTCGACAAGTTTATGGAACCGGGTCTTATAGAAAAACTCCGTAACGTGGTCAGCCACAAGTTCGGAATAGTGGAATATACCGACGCTATAAGAATGTTGAAAGAATCGGGAGCTAAGTTCGTTTATCCCGTGGAATGGGGCGAAGACATACAGACCGAACACGAAAAATACCTTACCGAAGTTATTTTCAAAAAGCCCGTGTTCGTAATCAACTATCCTAAGGAAATAAAGTCTTTCTACATGAAGCAAAACCCCGACGGCAAGACCGTTGCGGCGACCGATTTGTTAGTTCCCGGAGTGGGCGAAATAATAGGTTGTTCCGAAAGAGAAGCCGATTTGGACAAACTTTTGCAGGCAATGAACGACAGACATATGACCACGAAAGAATACGAAGACTATATCGCTCTGCGTAAGTTCGGAAGCGTACCGCACAGCGGATTCGGACTCGGATTCGAAAGAATACTTATGTACATTACGGGTATGGCGAACATAAGGGACGTTATCCTTTATCCGCGTACCGCAGGCGATATAAAATAGGAGGAAACAAGTGAGAACACATAATTGTAACGAATTACGCGACAGCGACGTCGGCAAGAAAGTTACCCTTTGCGGTTGGTTGCACAGCGTACGCGATTTAGGCGCGGTAATATTTTTCGTAATGCGCGACTTTTACGGAATGACTCAAGTAACGGTAAGCGACGAAGATATGAAAAATAAAGTCCGCAATATTCAGAGAGAATCTACCATTAAAGTGACGGGAAAGGTAATTCTTCGTTCCAGCCCAAACCCCAATATCCCGACGGGACTTATAGAAATAGAACCCGAAGAAATAGAAGTTCTCGGAAAGTGCGTCGAGCAGCTTCCGTTTGAAGTGGCCAATTCGCTCGCATCGAAGGAAGAAACCAGACTTAAATACCGTTTTCTCGATTTGAGAAACCCCG
>DJPE01000038.1:0-251 GCA_002439705.1 Christensenella sp. UBA6420 | reverse complement strand
AAAATCGTATTGAGAAGTAAAATTATCAGCACGATCAGACAGATGATGACGGAACGCGGATTTTTGGAAATCGCAACGCCTATCCTTACGAGTTCTTCCCCCGAAGGCGCGAGAGACTTTATAGTACCCAGCCGTTTGTATCCCGGTAAGTTTTACGCTTTGCCGCAGGCTCCGCAGCAATACAAACAGCTCCTTATGACTTCGGGCTTCGACCGTTACTTTCAGATAGCTCCGTGTTTCAGAGACGAAGA
>DJPE01000014.1:320-48490 GCA_002439705.1 Christensenella sp. UBA6420 | reverse complement strand
GGACGACAACAGCGTTCTTACCCGCAAAAGGGGTAGCGTAATCTACGTTAAGAACGCCGAAGCGATAGCAAAGGTCCTTACCGCAACGGGGAGTAATCTCGGCGTAATGTCCTTGCAGGAAATCATGCTCGAACGGCAGATGAAGAACAGAATAAACCGAGTTAATAACTTCGATTTAGCAAACATCGACAAGTCGGTCAACGCCAGCGAAAAACAGATAAACGATATTAAGTACATCGACCGAAAAATAGGCATCGACTCTCTGCCGCCCGCCCTTGCGGAAACGTGCAGAATGAGATTAGCGTACCCCGACGCAGGGCTGGAAGAGCTGGGAAAGATATTCGACCCGCCGATAAGCAAGAGTTGCATAAACCACAGAATGAGAAAATTAGCGTCGATAGCGACGGAAATACGATAAGAATAACCGATAAAGGAAACACAAATGAAAGAATTTGTACATTTGCATAATCATACCGAATACAGTCTTCTTGACGGTTGTACGAGAGTGGAAAAGCTCGTACAGGAAGCGAAAGCACAGGGGGCGAGAGCCGTCGCCATAACAGACCACGGCAATATGTACGGCGCGATTAAGTTCTATAAGGCCTGCCAGAAATACGAAGTAAAACCCATTATCGGTTGCGAATTTTACGTTGCCGACGATCTGAACGTCAAGACGAGAGAGAACAACGCCCGTTACCACCTTATTTTGCTTGCGAAGAACTTACACGGTTTTCACAACCTTATGAAACTTTCGAGTATCGGCTACGTCGACGGGTTCTACGACAGACCGAGAATAGACTATAACGTGCTTAAACAATACTCGTCCGACCTTATTTGCCTTAGCGGTTGCGTCGCGGGGGGCGTGAGCAGACGTCTTAACGATATAACTCTCGACGACCCGTACGGAGAAGCGTTGGCGTACGCGAAAAAGACGCAGGAACTTTTCGCCGAAGGCGATTATTACATAGAACTGCAAAACCACTTTATAAAAGAAGAATTGCACGCTCTGCCGCTTCTTAGAAAGATAGCGAAAGAAATAGGGGCAAAGACCGTCGCCACCAACGACTTGCACTATCTCTATAAGTCCGACGCGAAAGCGCACGACATACTTTTGTGTATTCAGACGGCGAAAGACTACGACGACCCCAACCGTTTCCGTTTTCCGAACGACGAGTTTTACTATAAGACCTACGACGAAATGTTGGCGGTTATAGGGGAAGAAGAATCGTTAGACAATACTCTCGAAGTCGCCGATAAAATAAATCTCGTTATACCGTTTCACCAGTATACCATACCGTATTATCAGCCGCAGGAAGGCTACGCAGAAGATGCGGGGTGGTGTTCCAAGTTGCGTGAAAGACGGGTTTCTGCGTGCGGCGGCACTACCGTCGGCGTAAAATACGACGACTGCAACCCGTTCTATATGGCGGCGGGAGATTTCGGCGACGTAAATAAGCTAACCAACCACACGACGTTGAAAGCGCTGGACGCGGTAATCGCTTCTTTTAGTAAAGTCAGTATTCAGTTCTCGAAATTTTTAAGTAACTTCGAAATACCGACCGACGGAAAGGAATATTATCCCGCGGTCGAAGGCGAAGCCGTCGAAGATTACGAAACTTTCGATAAAATCGCAAAAGAACTCTATAACCACGCTCTTTCGGAATTTACGAAGTATAAACCCGCAGATATCAAAAACACTGCGGTAATAGGTTTGAATTATCCGTACGCAATGACTTTCAGCCCCGAAGTAAGCGCTCACCGCGCAGATTTACTTACCGTTACGGCGCATCTTTTCGGCTTTAATTCGGCGGACGAGTTCGCAAATTATGCAAAGAAGCTCGTCGATATTTACTCGGAGTACAGAAAAAATCCCGAAAATTGCAGTTCTGCTTGGGGTAACGGCTGCTTTCTTACGGACAACGGCTCTTTCGTCTTCCCTGTGGCGTTCACAAACGAATTTTCCGACGTGGTAATAACGTATATGTTTTTGGACGTCGAAGGAAGATTATCTTTATGGATGCACGACGTCCCTGCGGCGTTAAGAGCTACTAATTTCGACGCCGTTTATCATTCGGGAAATATAACGAACAATTTGTATTGTAAAAACGTACTTTTCGTAGTCGGCGGAGCGGACGCGGAATATCTCCGCAATATGGCGTATAAGGGATTAGCCGACCGTTACGGCGAAGTAACGCCCGAAATTAAAGAGAGAGCCGATTACGAATTGCAGACCATTATATCGATGGGCTTTGCGTCGTACTATCTTATAGTATGGGACTTTATCAACTACGCAAAGAGCCACGATATTCCCGTAGGCGCGGGGCGTGGCAGCGGCGTAGGAAGCATAATTGCGTACGCAATAAGAATAACCAACGTAGACCCGTTGAAGTACGACCTTATATTCGAACGTTTCCTGAACTCTTCCCGCCAGAGCATGCCCGACTTCGACGTAGACTTCTGTTCCGACCGAAGAGAAGAAGTAATAGAGTACGTCCGCGAAAAATACGGCTACGACCACGTTACGCAGATAATAACTTTCGGTAAAATGAAGAAAAAGAACGCTATAAAAAACGTGTGTCGCGTCTTCAAAATACCCTTTACCGAAAGCAATGCGCTCGTAAAGAACATCACCGACAACGATAAAAAAGTTCATATCCCGAATCTGCTCGATCCGAACGACGTTCACGCCGTGCCGGAACTTATCGAGATGTATCGTAACGATACCTATAAAGAAATTTTCGATATAGCCATTCAGCTGGAAGACCTGCCTAAGGACAGGGGCAAACACGCCGCAGGCGTAATTATATGCCCGTATCCCGTCAGTGCAAAAGTACCTTTGTCAAGGAACGGCGAAGATATAACCACTCAGTTCGATATGACGGAATGTGAAGAGTTAGGGCTGCTGAAAATGGACTTTTTGGCACTCAAAACCCTTACCGACGTAAAAATGGCGCAGGACTTCGTCGAGAAGTACGAAGGGGTCAAAGTAAGTTTCGACAAGTTAGGGTACGAAGATAAAGAAGTTTATCAGATGATAGGCAGTGGCGAAACCGATACCGTGTTCCAGCTCGAAAGCGGCGGTATGAAAGGCTTTATGAAACAGCTTAAACCGACTCTTCTCGAAGAAATTATCGCAGGGGTGTCGCTGTACCGTCCCGGACCTATGGCTTACGTCCCTGCGTACGTATATAACAAACAGCACCAGTCGGAGATAGACTATCGTCACCCGCTTTTAGAGCCTATCTTAAAAAGCACTTACGGTATAATCGTGTATCAGGAGCAGGCGATGAGAATTACGCAGCACCTTGCCGGGTATACTCTTAACGAAGCCGACAACTTCCGTAAGTTCATATCGAAAAAGAAAGTCGAAGAAATACCTAAACACAGGGCGAAGTTCGTAGGCGGTTGTATATCAAACGGCATTGACGAAGGGTTCGCGCTGAAACTGTGGGACGAACTGGAAGCCTTCGGTAACTATGCGTTTAATAAGTCGCACGCCGCGGCGTACGCAGTCCTTACTTATCAGACCGCTTTCTATAAGCATTATTATCCCGTAGAGTACCTTTCCGCAGTGTTGAACAACCGTTTGGGAAGTCCCGACGACACCACTAAATACCTTAAACTGATTAAGGATATGGGAATAAAACTTCTGCCCCCCGACATTAACGAGTCGGAAGGTCTGTTCCTGCCCGAAAACGGCGGCATCCGTTACGGTTTGGTCTGCATAAAGAACGTCGGTAAAGGAGCTATCGACGGCGTGGTCAAGGAAAGAAAGCAGGGCGGCAAGTTTACGAGTTTTTCCGACTTCGCGAGAAGAGTTCCTATGGACGCTCTTAACAGAAGAATGATAGAGTGCCTTATTAAGGGCGGAGCGTTCGATTGCTTCGGGCATAACAGAAGCACCCTTATGGCGAACTACGAAAATATCCTTGCGAGAGAGATTAAGTCGAAAGAACTTTTGGACGGCGGACAAATGTTTTTCGATTTTATGTTGGAAGACGACTATAAGTATACCGAAGTCAAAGAAAACAGACGAGCGAAACTTATGGACGAAAAGGAAGTCCTCGGAAGATATCTTTCGGGTCACCCGCTCGACGGATACGAAGAAGAATTCAAAGAGTTTAATTTCGACACGTCGAAAATGCTTCCCGTAAGAACGGAAGACGAAGAAGAAGACGTGAACGACGAAGAAGGCGGCGAAGAAAAGCCCGATGTATATCAGGTAAACAACGGCGACAGAGTGTATTTCGGCGGCTTACTGTCGGGAGTCACGATAAAGACGTCGCAAAAGACGGGTAAGAAGTGGGGGTACGCCACGATAGAAGATATGGCGGGCAGTACGGAAATAGTCTTTTACGCCCGCGCGCTCGAACAGTACAAACCCCTTCTGGTGGACGACGCTCTCGTGAGAATAAAAGGTAAAATAAATATCGGAGCGGACGGAATTCCGAAAATCGAAGTTCAGTCGGTGTCGCAGTGGGCGTTGAAAGAGAAAGAAGAATTCGTCGACAACAGAACTCTCTGTATCCGCATAGAAAACGATATAGACCTTTTCCGGAAGGTCAGGGAATTGCTCGAACGGAATAAGGGTGCGGGGAGCAAAGTTATTATTCAGGTCGATACCTATAAAGACGGACAGGTTAAAAAAACGGGTTATCGTTTGCCTTACACCGTCGCTAACCCGGATTCGCTCAAATCTACCCTTATCGGTATGGTCGGATATAACAACGTTAAAATTAAAGAAGACTGATCTTACAGCGTTAATTTTTGTAGAAACTCTTGTTTTTAAGCGGCGTAAAAGAAAATTTACGCCGTTTTCTGTTTACGACGTAAAGGAAAACGTAACCCGCGGAAACCATCGCTCCGAGGATACTCAGCACAGGATAGAGTTTATCCACTATCGTCCGGAAACCGAATACGGACACGACGAAAGTTATGGAAGTAACGATAATCGCGGCGTAGGGCTTGTTTTCCGACACTATCGATAAGCAACTCGTCATCGTGGTAAAAACGGCAAGGTACATTACTATATTGCCGACTAAGGCAAGGTCGCTTAACTTCGCCGCTTCTATAAGGGGCATGTCGGAGTTTTTTGTGTTCCGTACGGCGAAGAATACCGCCATGATAAGAAGAGTTATTATTACCCCGCTGTAAGAAGCGGTTATTGCACAGTCTTTTTTAGAAAAACCTTTACTCATCGTCGATACGAGATATCCGCCGCCTAGTATGTTCATCGTACAGTAAGAAAAAGCGGGTATGACGGTTATTTTACCGACAAAAAAGAGTTCTCCGTTTTTGAAAAACAATGTTGTTATAAGGATAATTATTACGGGAACGATAATAAAGTTACTTAGTTTTATTTTTTCCACCCCGGCTACGACGGTGATAAGAGCAAGTATACCCGTAATTACGCCGCCGCCGTGAAAAGAAAACAAAGTAAAAACGGTAATTTCGCTTGCAGCTGTCATGGAGCACAGAGTGATCAGATTACTTATCTTAATTACAGCGTCGGCAAACTTATTCGCTTTCCCCCACAAAAGTTTAGGAACGCCTTGCGTGTACGTTCCGATTAAAAGAAAAAAATAACAAAAAAGCCCCAACAGCAGTCCGCTCAGAAATGGTACGATAGGGGAACAGTCTGTAAAGTACAGAGCAATTTCTCTGCCCGAAGCGAAACCCGCCCCGATAAACGCACCCAGAAAAACCGCCGCCGTCGATAAACGCTTACGTTTCATATATAATATATATGTATTTTCGACGGCCGTAAGACCGCCGAAAAGTCAGAATTTTTTTGCGATGAATTTTTCGAGCAGAGCCACGCCGCCGTACATAAGAGCAGCGAGCAAGCAAAGGATTACCGTGCTTGCCATGACTAAATCCAGTTGAAATACCTGGCTGCCGTAGACTATAAGGTATCCTATGCCTTCTCTCGACACGAGATATTCGCCCATAATCGTACCGACCCAGCTTAATCCTACGTTAATTTTCAGCACCGATATAATAGTAGGCAGATTTGCCGGAAAAACAAGTTTTGCGAATATCTGCATTTTGGTAGCTTTCATCGATTTTAAGAGCATAATTTTTTCTTTGTCCACCGATAAAAAACCGGTAAGAACGCTTATTATCGTAATCACTATGCAGATAAGAACCGCCATCGTTATTATCGACGCTTTGCCCGCGCCCACCCATATTATAATTATAGGTCCGAGAGCAATTTTCGGCAGGGCGTTAAGGGTAATAAGATAGGGTTCCGCCACGTCTTTTATAATAGGACTCCACCACAGTATAATCGCGATTACGGTACCCATAACCGTGGATAACAGAAACCCTAACACCGTTTCGTACAGCGTAGCGAAAAGGTGTTGAAAAAGGTTGCTGCCGCGGTACAGTTCTCCTATGATTTTTACTATTCTCGACGGAGAACTTATAATAAACGGGTCTACTATTTTAAGGTATGCGATAAGTTCCCACGCCCCGATAAAAAGCAGCAAAATTCCGGCTTGAAGTCCGATTATCACGCATTTTCTTATCTTGCGTTTTTTAATGTATTTTTTGTGTTCTTCTGTCATTTTCGCACCTCCAGGAGACGCCATATTTCTTCGAAATATTTAGAAAAACGCGGACTCTCTCTGCGTTGCAAAGGAGTAAGCGATTTGTCTAAGTCCACCTTAATGTCGGCTTTAATCTTTGCGGGACGAGCTGTAAGAACGATTATCCTGTCGCACAGCGAGATACTTTCGTTGATGTCGTGCGACACGAGCAAGGCGGTCTTTTTTTCCTGTTTTATGATGGAGTGAACGTCATCGCAAACGTTAAGCCGCGTCTGAAAGTCGAGAGCCGAGAAGGGTTCGTCGAGCAGGAGTACCGACGGGGCGGTGACGAGAGTCCTTATCAGAGCCGCTCTCTGACGCATACCGCCCGACAGCTCAGACGGGTGTTTTTTAAGAAAGTCTTTAAGCCCGTATTTTTCGAGCAGCTCTCTGCCGTAAGCCTTGTTTTCGGGTGTGCTCTTTTTCAGAATTTCCAATCCGAGAAAAACGTTTTTTTCTATCGTTCTCCATTCGAAGAGTTGGTCTCGTTGCGGCATCAACGCTATTTCGTGTTCCTTCGACGAAAGGGGTTCTCCCCGCAGAAGTAATCGTCCCGACGAAGGGGTTTCTATTCCTGCGAGAAGATTGAGAATAGTGGTCTTGCCGCAACCGGACGGACCGACTATTCCCAAGAATTCTCCCTCGTTTACCGAGAAGTTCATATCGTCTACCGCTTTCGTTTCCGTATCCTTACTGTGGTAAGTGAAGGATAAATTTTCTATTTGCAGTATCATCTTGACTCCTTTTGTAAAAGTTACGTTAGTTATTTTTCCGCAAGTATTTTTTCCGCTATCGAATTGTCGATTACGTCGGAGAAAGCTATTCTCTGCGTTATGCTGCCGCTTTCTTCGAGAATATCGAGCATGTGTTCGAAAGATTCTTCGGTCATTACGGGGTTGGTCATATACGCGTTTATCGCCTTGTAGCTTTCGACGGATTTTTTAAGAAGAGCGTCGTCGGTCGTAGGGAAACTCGGCTTCAACGCTTCGGCTATTTCGTCGGGATTACCGTTGATTACGAAGTCGATACCCTTTATCACGGCTTTCATAAATCCCGTTATTTTTTCGGGATTAGCCGCTATATATTCCTTGGTCGCCATAAAGCAAGTGTAGGGGATTTCTCCCGCTTCTTTGCCTACGCTTGCCACGATATAGCCTTTGCCGAGAGCTTCGTACTGACTTGCGTTCGGTTCGAACATAGTGCAGTAGTCGCCGGTTCCGCCTTCGAACGCCGCCGTAATAAGGTCGAACTGTACGTCGTAATTAAGATTAAGGTCGGTGCCTACGACGAGATTGTTTTTGTTAAGCGCGTGTTCGAGACTCATTGCGGGCATACCGCCTTTTCTGCCGCCTATTATTTCTTTTCCTTTAAGGTCGGTCCATTTGAAATCGGGTTCGGCTTTCCTGCCTATAAGAAAAGCCCCGTCGCATTTAGTGAGCTGCCCGAATACTACGGGATAGTTGTTGCTGCCGCCGGTCTTTACGTATACGGCTACTTCTTTTAGGTTCGTGAAAAAAATTAAGAAAAAATTATTTAACTTTGAATTTTACGACAATATCGTTGCCGTTAAGAATTATCTTATCTATAATAACCGCCATAAATTTGCGTTTTTCTGTTTGCGACATATCGTCAAAGCGGTTTCTTTGTTCTTTCAAATAGTCGATGGTTATAGTGGGCGTTTCTTTAACGCGTTTTTCTTCTTCTTTTATTATAATTTCATTTTTTTCGATTTCTTTATCTATATCAGACGTTTTCTTTGCATAGCTATTTTTGTCTATTATATCGCTTAGGTATAAATCGAGTAACTTTTCCTTTTTCTCTTTTAATTCAGATATAGCGATGCGTACGTTTTCGATTTTGCCGGATACGTATTTTCCTGCGACGAACCCATCGAATTGCAACGACTTCATTACGTCGATTACTCTTTTTTCAAGGTCTTCCGCCGTGTGTATATAGTTAGTGCATTTGGCAGGGTGATAGTCCTTATCGTTCTTTACTCGCGCTGCACAACCGTACGCGCGATAAACGTATTCTTTGGTCCCTTCGTTATGTTTATAAGTTTTGCCGACGTAACGATTTCCGCATTGAGCGCAATAGATAAGTCCCGTCAGCAGATAGGGAGAAGTTGAGCGTGTGCGTACGCTTTTATTGGCGTCTTTTTTAGCCTGCGCTTGGAGATATGTGTCGTAGGATATAATAGGGGAGTAATTCGTTCCTTTATAAAGCTCGCCTTTATAAGTGAAAAATCCGGTGTACATAGTACGATTAATAATACTTTTACAGCACATAGGATTATTGAAATACGAATCGTTGAAATTCGCTTTACAATAATCGTACAATTTTCGAAAGGAATAACCTTGTATGTAAAGGTCGAATATTTTTATTACCATATCAGCGCGGACGGGGTCGATATCGAATTGTTTCGTCTCGGCGTTGCGGACGTAACCGAAAGGCGCAACTTTACCTGGGCAAAGATACTTACCTTGTTTTACGGCTTGTTCTTTTCCCATAATCATACGCTCGACGATAGTTTCTCTTTCAAGTTCCGAGAACGTAGCGTTGAGTTTTAACGCCGCGCGGCCGAAAGGCGATGAAACGTCGATATTTTCCTGTAAAGAATAAAGTTGAACGTTGTTAGGCGCGAAAACGTCTTCTACGAGTTCGAGTACGTCGCGGACTCTACGCGTTAAACGGTCAAGCTTGTATACGAGTACGACGTTGATTAGTCCGAGTTTAACGTGCTCTATCAGTCGCTCGATAGCGGGGCGGTATAAGTTTTTGCCCGAATAACCGTCGTCGGTGTATACGCCCGTTATCTCGTAGTTTTGGCTTTTTGCGTATGCTTCAAGTCTCTCTCGTTGCGCTTCGAGAGAATATCCTTTTGTTGCTTGTTCAAGCGTAGATACGCGAATATATAGTGCAGCATTCATTCCCGAATTAATTGTCACTGTAATGAGTCCACATTCGTATAATTACGACGATTTTTTCCTCTTCGTAGACTTTGTAAACGAGTCTATGTTGAATGTTTATACGTCTCGAAAATGTAGAATCTAAATTTATTAGTTTTTCACAAGGCGGAGAATAAGGATCTTCTTCAAGAACAGCCAAAAGCCTGGATGCTTTTGACTTAAAATTACTTTGAGCTATTTTTAATAAGTCCTTTTCTCCTTGTTTTGTGAATAATATGGTATAGCTCATTTCAGCACCTTTTTCCAATCGATCTGCGAGCATTCTGACAAAGGCGTGTTTACGCCTTCGATAATGCTATCACGGACGCCCGGTATAGAATAAAGGTAACAAGTTTCTTCTAAATTACGCAGGTATTCTTCGCTTACAATAGCCGCATTTCCGTTTTTTGTCGTCACGATTATCTTTTCATCGTTTACAGCTGCCGCATCCAAATAGCTAAATAGACTCTTGCGTAAAGTCGTTGCGTTAGTTATAGACATAATATATTACCTCCTATATTTATTCTATGTACATTATAGCGTACATTATACTTGTTGTCAATTTAATGTTTATCTAACCGTTGATATGAAAGCAACGGCTTTTCCGAGTATGCGAATTTCATTTAGTTGTTCGCCCTCGAAATTGAGCGGAGCAAACGTAGGATTTTCAGCGCGCAGTTCAAGGCGTGAGCCGTATTTATATATGCGCTTAAGCGTTGCTTCGTTCTCTATAAGAACGGCTGCTATCTCGCCGTTTTCGACGTCGGGTTGCTGTCTGATAAATACGATATCACCGTCGAATATACGAGCGTTAATCATACTGTCGCCCTTGCAGCGTAAAGCAAAATCGGCGCGTACGTTGTCGCTCATTTTGACGTATTCTTCGATATTCTCTTCTGCGAGTGTCGGCGTGCCGCAAGCGATGGTTCCGACGAGAGGAACCGAGCGGAATTCGGGTAAAGGTTCTATGCCGGGGATATCGTAAATACTGAACGACTTATCCAGACCGAGAGCTTTCTCTATGGACTGAATGGTGTCTATGCGGGGATGTTTAGTATTGCCGGAGAAGACTTTTTGTATGGTTTGAATAGGAACGCCAGACATTTCAGATAATTCAGCATAGGTTATTTTATTAGCTTTTAAATGTTTTTTTATTAATGTTATATCCATATGGAATTAGCTCCTTTAAAGTTTATATAGAGAATTTTTTGAAAGCAAAAAATAAATGTAATCACAGACTTGGAGAACGAGTTCGTCGGGAAGTTGTTCTATAAGGTAATGAAGACGCTGTTTGTCGGAGATAAAATTAGGTTCAATTTTAGCCCGCTGATTATCAAAATTAAGAGCTTTTTCGATGGCCTGAATGGTGTCTATACGTGGGGTTGAAGTACGACCGCTGAATATATATTTAAGAGTAGTGAGTGGGATACCTGATAAGGCACTCAACTTTTTGTAAGTTATTTTATTGTTTTTAAGATATTTTTTTATTTCAATTATTTCCATAAAGTAAAGAATTTTTCTACGTCAAGAGTTTTTAGAAAGTAAGAATTTAACGAAGTCGACAGTTTGTTCAACTTGTTGAGGAGTAAGCAGTGGAATAAGATTAAGCAACTCTGTATTTATGGTATTAGCGGCAGAAGAAGAGTTGTTATCCAAACCGAGAGCTTTTTCGATGGATTGAATGGTATCTATGCGGGGAGTCGGCGTACGACCGCTGAATATGTTTTTTAATGTGTTTAAAGGAACTTGGGATAGTTCGCTCAACTTTTCGTAAGTAATTTTATTGTCTTTGAGATATTTTTTAATTTCAATTATTTCCATTAATTTACCTTCATAGATAGATTATGTTTAGTATGGAATATAATTTCCAAAAAGTAAAGAATTTTTCAAAAAAACTCTTGACATCTTCCAAACTTGGATATATACTATAGTTGATTTCCAAATTTGGATATTAAAATTTCCAAAACATAAAGGAGAAAGTAAGATGAAATATCGTTTAACGGAAAACAAAAAAGTATGGCTCGGACACACGTTCTATCAGATAGAAGCACTCAGGGACTTTGGCAACGTAAAGAAAGGCGATTTAGGCGGATGGATAGAGAAAGAAGAGAATCTTTCGCAATATGGCAATGCTTGGGTTTACGACAATGCCAAAGTTTACGACAATGCCAAGGTTTATGGTGATGCCAAGGTTCGAGACAACGCTTGGGTTTATAGTAATTCTCAAGTCTATGACAACGCGCAAATTTACGGAGATGCCCAAGTTTGCGGCAATGCTCATGTTTTCGAGACTGTTCGGGTTTACGGCAGTGCATTGGTTCACGGAGATGCTAAGGTTTTCGGTAGTGCTTGGGTTTACGGAAATGCTCAAGTTTGCGGCTATGCTCTGGTTCACGGCGATGCTTGGGTTCACGGTGAGGCTAAGATTTGCGGTAATGCTTGGATTTGTGGCAATGCCCAGATTTATGGGAATGCCAAGGTTTGCGGTGAGGCTTGGGTGCGTGCCTGTGGTTCTGTTCACGGTGATGCCAAGGTTTGTGGAGATGCTTTTGTTTGTCGTGATGCCGATATTCTTTGGATTACCAATATGGGTTCAAGAATTGATACAACGACTGTATTTAAAAACAAAAGTGGCGGACTAAGTGTAAATTGCGGTTGCTTTACGGGCGAGCTTAATGAATTCGCCGCAAAAGTAGAGGAAACACACGCAAATAACGTATACGGAAGGGAATACAAGGCTCTTATTGAGCTTATAAAAATACACTTTGGAGTTAAAGAAAATGTATAAGAATTTATATTCGGAACTAAAAGAACGAAAGATTACTCAAACGGAATTAGCAAAGTTGCTTAATATCACGGGACGCGGACTTAATCTAAAAATGCTCGGTAAAAGTGAATTTAAGTCCGGAGAAATGTTTAAAATACGCGAAACTTACTTCCCGGACTTAACCCTCGAATATCTTTTCAAGAAATAGGAACGTAAACGCATAGGACGGCATATAGAAAACAAAACGGAGAAACAATGAAAAAGCGTGTAAGACAACTTAATATTACGTGCGAATTTGCAGACGGTACGGTAATGAGCGAGGAAGAATTGCTCCGTAACGGTCGCATTATTCGCCCGGAGAACAATATTGAAGTTCAACTTGAAGCCCGTCGAATTTTCTATCCCGAATATGCAGAAGAAGCAAGGAAAATCGCGAAGTATGAAAGAGCTGAGAAACGCAGACAAGAACTTATGGCGGAATACTTCGCAACGTACGATGGGGTGAAGTAATGCGGATAGTTCTTTACGTGCTATTAGTTATTCTCGGCGGAAGCGTAGAAATTGCGCTTGGAGTAATGGTAGCCGTGTTGTTTGAGAAAATGCACAAATGAAACTCGTACTTATATTTATAACGATATTTGAAATTTTAGCTTTGTCTATCGCTTTTGCAAAACTACGGAAGGCAGCGCCGTTAAGGAAAAAGCCGACGTATGCCGATACGGAAGGGACGGAGAAAGACTAAAAACTTTAATTAACGGAACGTAGCGTAGAGCGAATAAGAAAAACATCGGAGGTATAAATGTACTTTTGTAGAAATTGCGAAACGGCTTTTCCCGAAAGCGAAGCGGAGCAAAGCCGAAGATACGACGAAGTAAGAGGGAATACTTTGGCGAGCGGATACGATTACGAAGACGAATGTCCGTTTTGTCATTCCACCGACCTCGTAGCGGCAAAACAATGCGAAGAATGCGGCGAGTGGTACGACGAAGACGACGTTTACGACGGTATTTGCGTAAAGTGTCTTAACGACAAGGCTGACTTGTCGACAGCGCTTGATTTTACCGAAGAACAAGGAATTACGGACGAACTTATAAACACTCTTTTAGACGATGCGGAGCGAAAAGAAATTCTCGTGACCGCTTTGGAAGAAGCCGTGTCGATACCGCAAGCCGCAGAACACTTAAATAAACGCTTAAAGGCGTATATAAAAACTTATTTATCGGAATTTTCCGAATACGTAAAGGAGAAAGCTATATGAATAATGATTTTACACTCTTTCAAATTTCTAACGAAATGAATACAATTTTTGAACAAGGTTTTACCGAACGTTGCATAAACGAAGACGGTGAAATCGACCAAATCAAAGTGGACGAATATTTGCAAGAACTTAACGTGTCTTTCGATACGAAAGTAGACAATATCGTAAGCTACGTAAAAAACCTTTCCGTTTTGGTTAACGCGCTTAAAGAGCAAGAAAAAGCCCTTGCCGAACGAAGAAAAGCGAAAGAGAAGAAGATAGAAAGCCTTAAAGCGTATCTAAGTGAAGCGCTTGCTTTTGCCGGGCGCGACCGTTTCGAAAACGCGAAACACGCCGTATCGTTCCGAAATAGCCAAAGCGTGAACGTATACGACGAAGAACTCTTGCCCACTCAATACGTGATAACTAAACTTGAAAAGAAACCCGACCTTGCGGCGATTAAGAAAGCTATTAAAGCGGGAGAAGCGGTTACGGGAGCAATCGTGGAAACGCATAGAAATATTCAGATTAAATAGGAGGTACAAATGCAAATTCGAAAATTAAGAGCCGACGAGATAGAAACCAAAGTAAAGCAGGTCGTAAACGGCGGAGCGTATTTATTGCTTTATAAAAACGCCCGTACCGATATGGCTATTCTCGACGAAACGTTCGGACCTATGAACTGGCAAAACGATTACAAAGATATCGACGACGTCTTGTATTGCGGAATCGGGATAAGAGAAGATAGTAATTCTCCGTTCGTTTGGAAATGGTCTAACGGTATAGAAAGCCGTAAGGACGCAGAAGGTAATCAGGTCAAAGGCGAAGCGAGCGACGCTCTAAAAAGAGCAGGGTTCTGCGTTGGTATCGGGAGAGAGTTGTATACTGCGCCGACTATAAAAGTGTCCGTACCGACGAAGCAGGACGGCAAAACGCATAAGATGGACGGATATTACGACTTTACGGTTAAGCGAATAGCGTATACCGATACGGGAGCTATTTCGGAGTTGGAAATAGTGGACCAAAACGGAGCGTTAGCTTTCAGGTATCCGCGGACTGATAAATCAGGTCGTAAAACGCAAGTTGACGACCTTTCCGACCAGTCTGCTAGGAAGCCGATGAAAAAGCCTGTAACCATTGATGAAGACGTTATAAACGATATATGGTATTACGCGCAAGAAGCGAATATGACTGATAAGGTGATAGCTTGGATAAGCAAGAAGTTCGGCAAGCAGAAAGTAGAAGCGTTGACTCTTGCAGAAGCAAACGAATTGATAGCCGCTCTATGCGCGGTAACGGAAGGTAAACGTGCTTAATCTATATTACTATACGCCGAAAGAAGCGAGCGAAATATTGCACTCTCTCGTCTTCCTTGTAGATACCAGGGAACAAGCGAACGAACATATCTTAACGTATTTTGAGAAGAAGAAACTGAAATACAAAACGAGAGCGTTGCCGTGCGGTGATTATTCGGTTATGATACCCCAAAACGCGGAATTAGGGATAGCAAAAGATATATATCTTAATCTCGTCAAGGAAGGCGGAATACTCGTTGAACGCAAGAATTCGATAGAAGAATTAGCAGGGAATTTAGGTCGTAACCGTGACCGTTTCGAGAACGAACTTGAAAAGATGAAAGGCGCAGAGAAACATCTCGTTATAGAGAGTGGAAGTTGGAATTCGATTAACGCCGGAAATTACAATTCTCTCGTTACGTCGAAAGCGATGAAAGGTTCTTTGTTAGCCTTCATGAGTCGATACGATTTACACGTCCATTTTACGGATAAACAGACTTCTCCGCAGTTAATAGTCGACATACTGGGGAACAAAGTCAAAGAAATATTAAACGTTTAGGAGGTCTAAAAAAACACGATGGCAAGGAAGCGAATGATTTCTCCCGAAATGTGGGAAAGTCAGAGCTTCGGAGAATTGTCGCTCCTGGCAAAGGTCCTTTTTATAGGAATGATAAGCCAGGCAGACGACGACGGCAGAGGTATACTAAACCCGCAGTTATTGAAAAGCCGTATCCTTCCATACGATGAACTAAGAGTAGCCGACATCGATAAAGCCTTGCAAGAAATCGGTCATAAGGAGTCCGTGGATACCGACTCTAATAAAGCCCGAGAAGACGCAAGCCATAAGTTGTCCGTTAGATATTACGAAGTCGGAGGTCGCTGGTACTACTTGTTCGAGAACTGGACTAAGTGGCAGTCTATTCAGAAGCCGATACCAAGTAAACTTCCGTCCCCACCTATGCGTGGGGTAGGGGAAGAACTACGCTCCGATAAGGCTCTACGATACGATTACAATAGGACTACAGTAGGACTACGAGAAGACTACGGTCTAATAGAAGAAAGAAAAGAAAAGAAAGGAAGAGAGATAAGCGCGCAAGCGCGTGAAGAAAGTCTCTCTCTCCTAAGCAACGCAGGTATTGAAGTCGATTGCGAAGTACCGAGTAACGTTGATTTCGTAAGTTTAATAGACAAGGTAAAGACTACGCCGTATTTGCGACAATGGAAGTATCTTTCGAAGTATTTGAAATATTATGACAAGATAATCGCAGGGTATTACGACGCATACGGAAAGCCGAAAGGGTCTACTGCGGCGGAAGAAATACATAGGCACGAATATACCGACGAACAACTTCAAAGCGTCGTCGTTAATTTTAACGAGTGGGAGGATGAATCGCAATGACGACAGATAGCGTAACGGATGAACGTAAAATCGGAAGAGAAGAACTTAAAGCAAAAGTATTTTGCAGCAATGCAACGAAAGAAGAAACGGCGAAATTTTTATTTTTTTACGCAAGGAAGGAAGACGTAGAACTATATTTCTCGTCGAAGGAGAGGATATGCCGCAGATAAGAACCTGGTATTTGGGTTCGGGTAGTCCCATAGGTAGCGAAAGCAAACTTACCCGGAAAGAGAGACAAGCGTACGCATCGGCAATGAACGTCGCTGCAAAGGTAGCCGCAAAATATGATTGCGAACGTTGTGAGCTTGCCGAATACTGTAACGAAGGAGAAAAATGTCGCAAGTATAAAGCCGACGGCAAGCCGTATGCGAAAGAGTACGTGTTGAAAGAAAAGAAGAGGAGAAAGAAGGATGAAAAATAAAATGAAAGATATTCTTCTTAACGTTATTACGGCAGTCTTTGCCTTAATCGAAATCACGTTGTTTATTCTTAACGTGGCAGAAATAAAAGATATACCGATGTTATGGCTTTATATGCCGATAGCGGGATGTGTGATTATCACTACCGGAATAGAAATAACGGACGCGATAATTAAGAAAATAAGGAGAAGAAAAAATGATAAGATGCAACAAACAGATAGGAATATTTGATGATATTATCGTCGATAATTTTGCAGGTGGCGGAGGCGCATCTACAGGACTTGAATTAGCGACCGGGCATCCCGTAGATATAGCGATAAATCACAATGAAAGTGCGATTTTGATGCATAAAATGAACCACCCATACACAGAACATTATCGTGAAGATATATGGGCTGTTGACCCGAAAGAAGTTTGCCGTGGTCGAAATGTACGTCTCGCGTGGTTTTCTCCCGACTGTAAACATTTTTCGCGTGCGAAGGGTGCGGCGCTCGTTGATAAAAAAATAAGAGGACTTGCGTGGGTCGTATTGCGTTGGGCAGCGGCTGTACGTCCTGATATCATAATGCTTGAAAATGTACCTGAATTTGTAACATGGGGACCGGTGCGGAACGGAAAGCCTGTAAAAAGCAAAGCGGGACAAACTTACAATAAATGGAAGACTCAACTTTCGGACTTGGGTTATGAGATAGGAACAAAGAATTTGTGTGCTGCCGATTATGGTGCGCCAACGACGCGAACGAGATTTTGTCTTATCGCACGGTGTGATGGCAAACCAATTGTATTCCCGAAAAAGACACATGCTCCGATTAATAGTATAGAAGTTAGATGCGGTAAATTAAAGCCGTGGAAAGCTGCAGCGGATATCATCGATTTTAAATTACCATGTTACTCGATTTTTGCTACGAAACAGGAATTAAAAGAAACTTACGGAGTTAATTGTATGCGTCCGTTAAAGACAAATACGCTTAGACGCATAGCTTTAGGTGTAGATAAATTTGTACTGAAGTCAAAGAGTCCATTTATTGTTGATTCAACAGCACCGACGATTATGGTGAATAATTTTAACGATAAAGGTTCGGATGTAAATCAACCATTACCTGTGGTAACGTCCGGTTCAAAGAATTATTTATCAGCGGTACATCTTACACAATATTTTTCCGGGGATGGACATTACCATGACGTTCGCAAACCACTTGCGACGATAACGACAATGGAAAGAGAAGGCGTCGTTTCTGCATTTATACAAAAATATTATACGGGAGTAGATGGGAATGAAATAACAGAGCCATTGCCGACAGTAACGGCAATAGACCATAATTCGTTAATTGCAGCATATCTCGTAGATTTTAGAGGGGCAGATAAAGGACAGTCCGTACAAGAACCTTTAATGACAGTTATGGCACGGGAGAAGTATGCTGCGGCGAACATCTTGCTTGTTAAAGCCGAAAATTCGCAAGCATATGGTAACTGGAGTATGATAAGAGACCTTTTAAATAGTTTTTGCGGATATTCTATTAGAGAAGACGAGGTCTTGCTTTTAAGAATAAAAGGAGAGTTGTTTTTTATTTCAGACATAGGGTTGAGAATGCTTACGCCGAGAGAGTTATATGATGCCATGGGATTTCCGCATGACTATATTATAGACCGTGATGAAAACGGAAGACCAATAAGTCGTGCAGACCAAGTGGCGAGATGTGGCAACGCAGTATGTCCGGTCATAGCTGAAGCTATGGCAAGAGCAAATCTTCCGAATGAATGTCTTAGAACAAATATAACAACGTTGAACGAATTACATCACAAAATGGCAATATAGAAGGATAAGAAATATGACGGCAAAAGAGTTTTTAGCGAAAGCACGATACATAAACCAAAACATTCAGACGACGCAGGAGTGCATAGAGCGTCTTCTTTATCCCCATCCGCAGCAACCGACGGAGCGGGGAAAAAGCTCAGTCAGAGAGAACCGCGAGATTGACAAGCGCATACGCTTAGCCGCAATGCAAGTCGATTTACAGCGGGAATTGACGCGGCTTATGAAATACAAAGAAGTTATTGCAAAGATAGCAAGTAACCCCGAAGTGAGCAATTTGTCGCGGGTATTATTAAAGCGTCGATATATTCTCGGCGAAGACTGGCGTCGAATAGCGCGATATCTCGATTACGAAACGAGTTACGTAAGGAAAGAATTGTTTAACGAAGCAATAAGAGAGATTGAGCCGTTTTCGGCGATGTGGTCCGAATTTGACGCGGATAATAACGACGAGAAGAGAGACAATACGGACGTTATATCGGAAGACGTATAGCGAATTGAAATACGCGTAAAACTTCCCACAAAAACCCCACTTTTCCCCCGACACCCCCGCCGATAATTATGTTATGATAATGTCGGCAGAAAGGCGAGGATGTAAAAATCTTCGCCTTTTTTATTGCAGAGAAAGCGGAGGTATGGTATACTATGAGCGTATTTAGGGAGAGTGAGCATCCGAGGGACGGTGACGGGAAGTTTACCGATAAGAACGGAGTATCCGTGTCGGGAGCGATCGATATAGATAGACTCGTAGCCGTAGCCGAGAGAGTCAAACGACAAAGACGAGAATTATCCGATAGCATAAACGCTCGCGTAAACGAAAATCGACAAAAAGAAGCGGGTAGCAAATATCAAGCCGATAAGTTACGCATCGAAAGCGCGGTGTTTGATAGAATAAGTACGGTAAGACAAGAGCTTGAAAAAAAAGGGTATGCGGAGTTTGTAATATATACATTTGAGTATATATATGGTGTGAAACTGTATGGAAGTAATGAAGATTTCAGATATAAAATATTATGGAGAGAGAAAAATGATAACTGAAAAAGAAATTCAAGACTTCATTAACCTTATTGATGAAATAAACGATAAGGAAGATAGTTTAATTATGGTGCGGATATCTTGTTTGCGACATCCTGAAAGAATACCCATAGTCACTCAATTCATTAAAGATAATGATATAGATATAAGATATTTGTACAGTAACGAATGTGATTTAGAGACGCGCTTCTTGGCTCATGATAAATTTGAATTGATAATGGATTTTGCTGCCGAATTAGACAATTATGGTTTAGATGAGGAATAAATTACGGTTCGGAATGCCTATAAGCAAGCACTAAAAAGTGGGAGAGTACATAAATCAAAATATAGCGAATTATAGGAGGCAGGGTATGATAGTAGATAGTGTTAGAATGACGCAAGAAAAAGCAAATAAATATTTTAACGGTATTCCGCTCAAAGAGCTTCGGAAAAATTTAGAAGCCGTATTTTCAGAGTACGGAGTATCAAGCGATACTATTTATCATTTGTGTGAAGAAGATTTATAAAATTTTAGGACCTGATGGCAAAATAAGCGAAGAAGGACGTAAAGAAATGGAGTATTGGGCAAGTTGCACTGAGTTCGGCGACCCACGCAGAGAAGTTACGTTTCGCAGTTATATGATAGATTGGTAAAAGTCCATAAAAATAGTAAATTCATAAGGCACCCGAAAGGGTGCTTTTCTTTTGTAATTTATAAAATAAAAAACTATACAGGAGGTAATTAAGTGAAAAGTAAATATAAAGAAACTATACTTGATAATTTAGACTTAATTAGTTCTTGGATAAGTAAAGGACTTCTTAATAACGAGATAATAGAAAAATTAGGTATAAGCGAAGCTACTTTTTATAAATACAAAAAAGAGCATAAAGAGTTCGATGAGATAATAACGCGCACGCGAGAAATTGCGACCGATGAAGTTGAAGGCGCGTTGTATTCGTCGTGTATAGGGAAAAAAGTTAAGGTAATTAAGCCTATAAAAGTCAAGAAAAAAATTTATGAAAACGGCAAAGTCGTAGCAGAAGAAGAGACCGTTATCGACGCATACGAAGAAGTTTATATTCCGCCCGTCGTCGAAGCTCAAAAGTTTTGGCTGAAAAATCAACGTCCGAAAGTTTGGAAAGACAAAATCGACTCGGATACGGGACAAGCTCAGATACAACCCGTATTTAATTTTAACTTCAAGGATACGAGCGCAAATGATGGAACAAACGGTTAAGAATATAACGATACCAAATATCTTTAAGCCTTTATTCGTCGATAACTATTCGAGACGAGAGCAAGAAAAGTTCACCGACGCGTATAAAAGTGAATTACGCAGAAGAATTCTTAAAGGCGAAACGGTAAGCTTAAACGACGTGGGAGTCAAAACATTCGTGTTACACGGGGGACGTAATAGCGGCAAAACGAAGAACGACGAGTTCTCGACGGTGCCGCTTTTTTTCGGCTCTCGCGGCGATATATGGTATTGCAGAAGCGAACAAGTCGATATAAGAAAAAGCATTTTTCAGTCGATGCAATCTACGATATTTTCTATGGGGTTCAGTCTTTCGGAACATTCGGGAGCCGATTTCAAAATAAGCAAATCGCCGTTTGAGATTACTTGCAACGCGACGGGAAATAAATGTCAATTCCTTGCGATAAACGGAGATATAAACCGTACGAAAGGATACGAACCGCCGAGCGGCAAACTCAAAAAAGTTATACTCGAAGAAGCAAACGAGCCCGACGGGAAGATATACGTCGAAGCGCTTAGGTCTACGGCTATACGATTTCTTGACGAAAACTCAAAATACGTTTACCGATACAACCCGCCTCCGTCTCTTAATCATTGGGCGAATCAATACTTTCCGAAACTCGTGAGAGAACAGGGCGCAATAGAGATAAACCCGACGTGGAGAGATATAGCGGACCTTTTGGAACCCGCGCAAATAGCGGATATTCTCCAAATGAAAATTAACGACCCGATACATTACGCGTATTGGTACGAAGGCGAACTAATGAACCTTGAAGGCAGAGTCGTTTGGGCGTTCGATAGGGAAAGGCATCTTATTCGCGTATCGGAAATTCAACGGAAAATAAACAAAGACATTTTCTATCAACCCGTATATATGTTTTATGGCGTAGATAGCGGGTTAAAGAACGACGCTACGGCGGTAAGTAGTTGGGCGTTATATCCTGACGGACGGCTTATAAAGTTATCGACGAAAAAGATAGACGTAAAGCAATATATGCGAGTGACGGGAGCTCGCGGTCTAAGCCATACGGAACAAGCGGTTATGCTGATGGAGTACCACGAAGAATTCAAACGTAAGATGAGAGATTACGGAATAATCATTCCCGATAGTAAAGCCGAGAGATATTGTTTCGACGGCGCGGGGTTGACGCAGGACCTTATGTTGGAGGTTGAAAAACTAACGCCCGCAAAATGCGTTGCGGTCACGAACAAAGACGTAGAACGCGACCTTGCGAGGTTAAATACGGGATGGCGAAGCGGTAAGTTCCTGATGTTGGACGTCGACGATAACGAACCGTCCGTAATAGAAATGGAGAATTTCGTTCGCAACGAAGAGGGCGAAATAGAAGAAGGACAGGAAGACCATACCGTAGACGCAGACAAATACGCAACGTACGAATATTATTATAATTTCATTTAGGAGGACGAATGAGCTTTCAGATACCGAAATATTTACAAGATTACCTAAGTACGAAATCGACTTCACCGTCACCGTTTTGGGTAAATATGAGTCAATATTACAGCGGATTATCGCCGTATTTTATAAACTATATGAATACTGTCGTTAGACAAGATTTAGCTTATGCGAGCGGGATAAAGGACGGAACGACGCAGAATAGCATTTCTTCCAACATAGGCTACGCAATCAAGCGTACGGCAGTCAAACTTATAAAAGGCGAACGCGTAATTTTCAACGGCGACGATATGGCGTGTGAGTTTTTAGATAACGTGTGGGTAAAGAAGAGTCGCTTTAATAAATTTTTGGCGCAAGCCATAGATTACGCGGAATCTGCCGGGACCGCCGCTATAAAGCTCAACGTAGACGCAAGAGGTTGGACTAATCTTACGGCACATAGAGTAGACCGTTATTACGCTACCGTTACGGATACGGGAGAAGTCATAGACGCGATATTTATGCTTACCGTTCTTGCTTCGCAACAGGCGGGCAACACGGCTACGCAATATTGGCTCGTAGAGCATCGGTATATGAAACAAGGCGTACCGTTCGTAGTTTATAAGGCGCACGTCAAGAGCGGAACGGCAGGCGCAGACGTTCTGCCTACGCTTGACGGAGACGGAATACCGTATAAAGATTTATCCCGGACTATGCAGCAGGTCGTAAATAAAATGGGGATACGGCTGAATAAGCCTATGTCTTTGCCGTTCGACAAACGCGACGGACTCGGAGTTTGGATATTATGTCGTACGGAAACTAATTCCGTCGTACCTGGGTTGTATATGGGCGACCCGCTTTTGTACGCGGCGGAAGATATACTTTGGAGTATCGATACTGTTTTTGCGGGAAGTATAATAGACGTACTTAACGGGACGGGAAAGATACTCGTTCCGAAACGGTTTTTAAGAGAAATCCGAGACGTTCTTGCGGGGAACGGAATAAACGTAACGGCGGCGCAAGAAAGGGCATTGGGCGAAGAAGACGATAGCGACGAACTCGTTTACATATCTACGGAAAGGGATAAAGAATTCCCGCCGACTTCGGTTCAGTTCGATATACGAAGCACTCAATATCGAGAGATACTTGAAGTATACATGCGGCAAGCCGTAGCGCATTGCGGCTTTTCACCGAGTTCCGTATTCCCGTTTTTAGCGGATAATTCAGCGCGTACGGCGACGGAAGTTACGGCGGAAGAGAACCTTACGAGAGCGACGATAAGAAGCGCTCATCAAATGTATTTGCCCGTTATAGACGAAGCGTTGGAAGCTGTTTTACGCTTCGAAGGGTTCAACGGTACAGCGTCTATACAGCTTTCCGACGATATCGGGAATAAGATACAGCGTGACGCAAACCTACGAGCGAACTACGAAGCAGGCGCGATACCGCAGGAAACGTTCATACAAAAAATCAACAATTTGTCTTTGAAAGAAACGCGCGAGTATCAAAGCAAGATAGATAAAGAGTCTGACGCAAGGCAAAGTCAAGTATTCGACGGTATGGGCGGTGATTTCGTATGATAAATAAACCGACTAAACGCGAAGAACTTTCTCCGCAGACGTTAGATTTGGAAAAAGCACAAGCGGCGATAAGGGCAATCATTAAGAGCGCCGTTTTATACAATCGCGCTTGGCTTGAAGTTAACGCTCAAATATCGCGAGCGATAAACCTATGGACTCCCGCAATAGAAGACGAAGAGTTTCGAGAAAGAATTAAAAAATCGCTTTATTATTACGCAACGATACAATATCGAAAAGCGAAGACGGAACTTTTTGGACTACACGCAGGGCTTTTGCCTTACGTCGTGACGATACGAAATCCGAAAGCAACGGACGAGCAAAAGAGAAAAGCCGCCGAGAAAATAACGTTAGCGAATCCGCAGTTGCAACAAATCGTCGAACCCGTCGGGCGATATTGGGAAACGGCTCAACCGTTAAACGAATACACTGAAACGTACGCAAAGAGAGTAGAAAAAACGTTCAGAGAGCTTGCAGATTCCGAAGCAAAGGACAGCTATTCGAGTAACGTAAGTTTGCGTAACGTAGCGGAGATGCGCGAACGCAGTGAGCGACAAAAAGAAGAGCTTAGAGCGTTGACGGAGCAAGGAGAAGA
This sequence comes from Christensenella sp. UBA6420, assembly GCA_002439705.1. Lineage (GTDB taxonomy): Bacteria > Bacillota > Clostridia > Christensenellales > DTU072 > CAG-1782. The sequence goes on along the minus strand of DJPE01000014.1, from coordinate 24,187 downwards.
CCTCGTTTGGATATCTACGCACGGAAATTGTTCGGAGCGTTGCGAGCCGTGGCAAGGAAAACTTTACAGCATAAGCGGCAGGAGCGGAAAAATCGACGGAAAAGAATTCAGACCGCTTTCCGACGCTACGGATATATATTATACGACCAAATCGGGAAAGACTTATAAAAACGGCTGTATAAGCGGCTTTAACTGTCGGCATTTTCTTATTCCGTATCGTAAAGGGAACGGACCGATACATATATCGGCAGAAGCGATAGAGAAAGAACGCAATATCGAGAAAACGCAAAGATATTTGGAGCGCGAAACTCGTCGAGCGATAAAGAAAAGTATATGTCTGAAAGAAATAGACCCGATTGAAGCCGCAAAGCAACGGAAGAAAGCCAAAGAGCTTTACAAAAAATACGTCGATTATAGCAATGCAAACAAAGTAGCTTTTTATCCGTGGAGATGCAAAGAATTCGACGGTGAAGAACTTATCAACGATAGTTGCAAGAAAGAAATTGATAAACATATAAACGTTCTTAGTCGCACGAAAGAAACTCTGCGAACGAAAATAAAGAATGGAGAATATCCACTAAAAGTCCACGTCGGCAAACAAAATAAGCATATACCGGGAAGCAATGAGTATATGCAAGGGAAAAGCATCGTGACGATAAGTATAAGCGAAGTTCAAAATATTATCGATAGATATGCCGGTAGTGGATGGGTGCAAGCAGAACAACAAAACGGTATACGAGAAATAATAGAGACGGACAAGCGAATAGGTTTTGTATATAGAAACGGGAAAAAGATACCGACCCAAAAGGCAAAGATACATTACTCTAAAAAAGGACTTCACATAGTGCCGTATTTATGATAAAATGAAAATGTTGTTATAAGGAGTGTATAATGGCAGTAAAGATAAACGAAATTTATACGAACGTGACCGAAGAAAACTTTAATGACTTCTTTCTTGAATTTGTCGAAATCGTTTTGAAAGAAGGCAAGGATATTTATGGATATAAAGTAATCCGAGGCTACGTCGACGAATGTGAAGATGCAGACGATAACGATTATAACGTGGCGGCGTTCGGAGTAACTTGTGATAACTCAACGCCGTTTGGGTTTACGGTCTATTTAGACCAGATAGAAAGCGTAAAAGTTATTCAGCCATTATGGAAAACCGAGTGGATGCAATGAGCTCGTAGAAACAAAACGGTAGATTAGTTCGCAGAGAAATTAAGCATGATATAATTAAGACGCAGTAATGCGTCTTTTTATATTTATAGGATAAACGATGATAAAGATAGGACGGGATGCCGTCCTTTTTTTATGCATAAATAACGGAGGTTATATGTTCAAATTTTTCAAAAAAACGCCAAAGGAGGATAAACAAATGGCAACGGTAGACGAAAAGGACATTAAAAAGGCAAACGAGGATGAAGCTGTAAAAGGCGAAAATTCTCAAACCGAACGCGCTCGTACCGACGAGAGCGTAGCGGCACAGTTTAAGGACGAAGGGAAAGAAGACTCTCAGCCGGCGAAAGACCGTATTGACGAAAGCAAAGGTGCAGAAAAAGCCGCCGTCGATGCGCGTCTTGACAAAATGGAAACGATGCTCGGACAAATTATGGAGTTCATTTCCAAAGGACAACCGAGCGTAGATAAAGAAGCACTCGAAAAGGCGAAAGAAAAATACGGAGTCAGCGGCGGAGTGTTCGAAAGCGAAACCGCAACGGAAAAAATGACGCCGGCGGAAGCTACGGCTATTTTAAGACAAATCAAAGGCTAAAAAAATTCAAGGAGGCTAAAAAAATGACAGCAATTATTTCCAACGGTATCTCCGATACCCAACTTTACTTGCAGGCGGCGGCGAACGTTAAGCCTGCTTTCAACGTTACTCCGTCTTCGGGACAGTACCCGGCGGTAGGTAACGTGCTCGTGAACAGACGTTTGGCGAGTCAATGGCAGTTACTTTATCTCGACCAGAAGATTTTTACCGACGGACTCGGAGTAACGAGCATGAACGCAACGGAAGACGGCGCGGTAGCCGTTCGTATTCCGAGACTTATTCCCGCTCCGCGTAATATGCGTACGTTGAGCGTAAATCTCGGCGGACACGTACTTGAAGGTACGCCCGGGAACGACTCGCCTTTCAACAACAATTTGCCCCACGGCATGCAGACCGACGCGGTGGATATTTTCTTCCGTCAGATTTACGACGAAGCCGGTCAGGTGTCGCGCAGTCAGATGCGTATGATAGGAAGTCAGCTCGACTTGCTTGCGCAGTACACGCAGAACATACCGCAGGTCGTCGCTATGCTTACCGACGCGGATATTATGGGCAACCATATCGGCGCGGGACTTGCGAGAGCAAAGAGAACGAGCAATTCCAACGTCGTATTCTACAATAAAACGAATACCGACAAAGGCTATTTGCAAAACGTTATGAACGCACTTGCAACCAAACTTTCCAACGTTCCCAACGGTTACGTGGACGGAGTGGTGAGCTATCCCGTGGAAAAGAGCGTTTTCGTGCTTAAATATTCGGTCTTTAATAAACTTATGACCGTAGATAACGGCGCGATTATAAACAGCGATATCGGTCAAAAGATACTTCTCCGCGGTAAGTTCTCCGACGATAATACTCGTTATCTCGGCGGTTGTATCCGTGGCGAATACGGCGGAATTATGATAAAAGTAGTTCCCGACGAATATTGGACCATGGCGGCGGCTCTCGACGGCGTACCCGTAGCTAACCTTTCCGCATTCAACAAAGTAGTAGGTTACGTGGCGAACGGACTCGGAGTGTATTTCGGAAGAAGCGCTACCGACGTCGAAGTAGATAAAGCCCCGACCACTTCTATGGGATATATCGTGCGTAACGATTGGCAGTGGGGCGCTCAGGTTATCCGAGACAGCGCGATAGCTCTTCTCGTGGAATCCGCAAACGACGGCGCAGACTTCGTCAACCCGATTGAAACTTACAGCGGTACCGTATCGCCGAGAGACCTTGAAGCGTACATACAGAGTTATCAGGCGGCTATTCCCGCAGCTGGAACCATTCAGGCTATCGGCATAGCGTCCGAGTCTCTCGTGACCGACGTCAAACTTACGCTTAACACCGGTTCTCAAACGCCGACTCCCGTGAAGAACGCAACGCTCACTATCGTCGGCGACGGTTTTGCCCGTTACAGCTTCGGTAATAACGGCGACGGAACTTACGATTTCACTTTGCCGAGAGGCGTAGCGGCTACCGTAACCGTCGAAGCTCCCGGAATGGAAAAGGCTACCGTCGAAATAACCGAAGACAACACCGCTCTTGCTACTTACAGCGTAACCAAAACGCTTACGGCTGAACAATAAACGAGCAATCTAACACTTTTTCCTTATCAATACGAGGCATTCGACGCAAGTCGGTGCCTTGCCTGCCCTAAGAGTATTTGCCGTGCAACTCGGCGAAGGGTATTTAATATAGGAGGTTTTGATGACGATTATTCCTACGATTATACAACCGTTTGACGACGACCTTCTCGTTTACGATTATACGAGACACCGTTACTATCTTAACGAGAAAGCCGTTTTTATCGAACTCGGCATAAATTTAGACGAACTCCCCGACGTCGACGCTAATAAATCTACGTTGGCTCAACGCATAGTAAGACAAGCGTGCGATTCCGTTTATCGTTATATTTCGGCGCGTACTCGTAATTTACAATGGTTACTATTCGAAATGGCTTGTTATGAAGAGTTAAGACTCGTGGTATACGACGTATTACTTGCGCAAGCCCAATATTTAATTTCAAGCGGTAGCGTAAAGGATATGAGCGGTATCGATATGTACAAGGGACATAACGTGTCGAGAGACGAACTTAAACGCGCCGTTATCGCGCCCGAAGCGGAAGATATGCTCGACGCTATACAACCGTGTTTAGGTCGTAGTTTGACGTATGCGGGATATTTCGGGGCGGCGTCTCCCGATTATGAAAAATTTGGATATTAGGAGAGAGTATGATACAAGTTTTGAACACTCTATCGGACGCGTACGCAAGAGAGACGGCAAGGTGGAATCCGACGAACGGAGATTTTAAGAAGGATAAAATTTTTCGCGTTGAGAATATGAACGAAAGTCGCAGAGATTTTTCTTCAAACGGAAATAACCTGGAAACGGAATTTCACGCGATTACGCTCCGTACGAGATATAAATATCCGTACGAAATAGGACAGAGAATACTGTATAGAAACAAATGGTACGAGATTTCGGGAATAACTCCTAAGCGTTATCCTACGTTCGGCTTAGTTCCGCTCGAAGAGTTTTATTTATCGCTTATAGAGGTAAATTATGGACGAGATTTCAGCGAAGATTGAACTTGCCATCCAAGCTGCCGTCAGCACGCTTAGAGACCTTGCTCCGAACCCGAATACGCGAGTCGACGGATATTACGTAAACGCCTACGGAAACAAGGTTAAGGGAAGTACGGGCAATCTGTACGCTAACGCTATAAAGCTAAGGAAGCGAGTGAATAAAAAATCTACGACTTACACGATATACGTGGATAGCAAAGTAGCTCCGTATATGCCGTTTACGACGGAACCGTGGATAGCTGCGAAATGGAAAGGCAAGAAAAACCCGAACGAGGGTTGGTGGGATAATGCGGTTAAAGCAATAATGCAGGAATTAGCAACCACTCTCGGCGGAATTTTACAGAAACAAGGAGACGAGGAAGAATGATAGATTATGCGAGATTATCGGCTATGATTACCGAAAAGTTAAACGAACTTTCCGATAAAGTTCAGTTCAATATAGGAGTGCAAGTCGGCAAATACGCCTATCAACCTTTACGCGACAATATACGAGAAAAGGAATTTCCGATTATATCGGGTACGCTCGTAGCTCAACCTACGGGAATGACGGCGATAAAGGATTTTGAAAACTACGACGTTATGGCGCTTTTAACTTTCACCGTGCCTAAATCGTACATAGATGAAGTTTATTCTACGGTGATAGAGTATATCACCGAAAACAAGGGAAACGCGTTTACTCTCGACGACTACGCCGTCGTAAGCAATTTCGACTTTCCGTCGGTATCCGATTTATCTATAAGACCCGGCGCGGGTAGTTCGGTGGAAATACAATTCTTTTGCTATTATACGTTGATAAAAGACGGGGTTATTTCGAATTCGTGCGTAATTAAAATAGACGGAGAAGAAATGACGTATTTGTCGGGTTCTATCGGCGTAGCCGCCGAATTGGAAGCAGGGAACGTCAAGAACGGCGATTACGCGAAAAACACGAAGACGATGCAGTCTCTTGCTTTGTTTTTCGATATTCCGTATAGAAATACGGAAAAGACCGTAGAGATAGTCAAAGACGTGCTTAGCGGTAGCCTTGATAAAACTTACGCGTTTCAATATTACGACGGCGTAGCTTATACGAAGGAATATCCGTTCGAAACGACGATAACTACGAAAGATATCAATATATCGTTCGAACCGAAAAAAATACCGAGAATTACCGTGACGGCAACGCTTTTTTATTAGGAGAAATTATGGCAGATACTTACAAACTTATTATAAGAGTTCCTACTACGGACTCGGATAAAGAGAGCGGAGACGGAGAAAGAAAAGAAGCGAAAGCGACGAGCAAGGTAAAGGAACAAGGCAACAACCCGATTAAAACCGTCGCGAAAGCGTGGGAAGCTACGGCATTTTTCAGAGGCGTCGCAGATACGGGATTATCGCTTATGTCGGTAAAAACGGGTAACGACAGACAGCAAGCGAAAGCGCAGGCTATTAGCGGCATTGCGCAAAGCGCGGTATCCGCAGGTATTGCGTTTATGATAGACCCGATAGCGGGCGCGCTTAACCTTGCGGGACAGGGCATAGCGATGATTGCCGAAGTCGAAAAGAACAAAGTTGCGAGAACGGTTGAACGGCTCGAAATCGGCGAATCCGTTTTGAGAGCAGGACCTTCGTTTAACAGAAGCAGAGCATTGGGAGATTTTTAATATGACGCTTAAATATTCGGTCAAAGCAAAGATAAACGGAGTTTGGAAAGAGATAGAGAATTTCCACAGGGATATTTATTTCGAGAATCCGTTAGACGAAGAGCTCGATACGTCGTCTCTCGATATGCAAGCGCGTACTTTGGATATATCGGATGAGTCGGAAGGAATAGGATTTATACCGCCTTTTACGCACGTGCGTATCGAAATAAGGGATGAAGATAACGACGAGCTTTTAGAGAAACTCGATTACGTTACGGGTGATAGAGATACTACGTGGCTTACTTGCTTTAAGGGAAGGAGTGTGTTATAATGACTACGTTCAGAGAAGAAGACCATCCGAGGGACGGTGACGGGAAGTTTACCGACAAGAGAAATAGTTTATTGCAAGTCGAAAAACTTGTGCAGATAGGAAATAAAGCGGCTTTACGGCAAAATGAAATTGCTAGTATTAAATTTATTTCAAAAGTCAATAGAGACTTTTACGAGTATGTTGATAGAATTGTTTCTCGCACAATAAATCCAGTAAAAGAGATAGAAACTCAAATAGTATTAAGTAAATACGAATATGCAGTTATCTCGCAACAAGCAATAAAAAGACTTGGGCATAAACAATGTATAGATGGGGACTTTACCAATAAGTCGTTTGTGTTATATAATCATTTGGGATATGGTTCAATAGTTCCGCTTGCAAAAATATCGATAGAAGGGAATGAAGAAATAATTATGAAAGTGCAGGAGGTATTGCGCAATGAATTTTGATATTGATGGCAAAAGGAAAGAAGTAATAAAGCTCCTAAAAAATAAAGGCGTAAGCGACAATGCTGTTATGGGGGTTTGCTTAATGTTGCAAACATATGAAAAATTAATAGCAATGGCGTCATTTCTTTATAATCATGAAGAACTTACTCAGTCTCAAATTTTATCATTTGCATTATTGATAAAAGACCGTCCAGAGTGATATATTATGAGATGTGAAGAAACTCTTGATATTCAGGGTCACATTAAAAATATGTACAGAATAGAAATATTTTGTTAAATTATTGGATAGCGAACATGGTTTTCAATACACAATATTATGGAGAGAGAAAAATGATAACTGAAAAAGAAATTCAAGACTTTATAGACCTTATTGATGCAATAAACGACCCGGACGATAATCTTGATATGGTAAGAACTTCGGCATTACGTCATCCTGAAAGGATACCGATAATCACTCAATTTATCAAAGACAATGATATCAACATAAGATATTTGTACAGTAACGAATGTGATTTAGAAACGCGCTTCTTGGCTCATGATAAATTTGAATTGATAATGTATTTTGCCGCTGAATTAGACAACTACGGTTTGGACGAGGAATAAAGGAACTTACGAAAAATAGAATAAGGCACTCGAAAGAGTGCTTTTTTTATATACAAAATTTTAAGGAGTAAGGAGAGATGTTAGATTTTTTACGAAAAAATCAAAAGGTAAGAGAAAGAATACAGCTGTTAGAACCGACTAAGTTATTAGAACGCGAACCGTGCGACAGCATATCTTTTACCCATAGAAATTCGATGGCAATTAATCCTTATGCAGAATATGTCGAATATGAAGCATGGGCAACTATAACCGTTGGCACGACAACGACTACGCAGGACATAAATTATTGGGAATTTGATAAATCAGCAGTTGAGACTTTATATGTGTCTCCGCAGGGAATAGAAGAAAAGTTTGATTTGAAATTTATAGAAGCAAAACGTTCTTTGGGAACGAAGCCGGATAAATATGAATATCGCTTAGATATTCTTGACAGCGAAGAAACACCTATGTTTGTGTTGCTTCCTAACGAATTTCCGGTAGACAAAAAGACAGGAGATGTAATAGCTCAATATGTATTTGGGAAAGCGGATAAATTCAAAATTTTATACACCTGTACAGCAACGGTATCTGTTGGCGAGGAAAACGAAGTATCCACTTTAAAGATATCATTCCATATAGATGCGCAAAATTTGTTTTACGTTTCTAAACCTATACCGTCAATAACGGACGTTATTAACCGTATTTTGTCTACTGGAATTACGCGCAAAGTAAAAGATGAACCCAAATATTATCTCGACGATGCGATTGCAGAGAAGTTTAAAAAAGTTCCCGCTCCGGAGTTCTTTCTTCCGCGGATGACGCTTTTTGAAGCGTTGTTGACCGTCGGTCACTATATACACGGAATCCCTCGTTTAGTCAGCGACGGCAACGACAATCTTACAAAAGTAACTTTCGACCTTTTAGGAACGGACGAAGAGTATACGTTGCCTGCTACTGCCGTGGTAATGGGATGCCGCAATGTAGTTAAAATAAACGATTATTGCGGCGCGCTCGACTCATATGCGGAAAATATCATCGATACGCAGGATACCATAGCGGGGAGTCTCGTCGACCCGCTTCCGAACGTATACAAAACTACTCGGTGTACGTCGGGTATAGAGATAAAATCGGATACCGCTATTATAAAACTCGATAGACCGATATATAGACTCGTTAAACTTGAAATGGCTTATACAGAAGGAAGCACATCGAGCGTAATCGGAGATATAACGAAATATTGTTACGAGCAAACTGAATACGATTGCTTAATGACTGCCGATAACGTGGGGTATCCTAACAGCGTAGCTTACGCGTTATGTTGGAAACAGGGGAGTCGAGAGATTACCGGGTTGAATACGACGAGCGTTTCACTTCTTAACCTAATTAACTCTTTTAAGAAACCGAGCATAGAGAATATCGTTAAACACGCAGGAAAAAACTTTGGCGAAGCGGGCAGCTATGAAAATCTTGCGTTTAGAGTAACTTATATACCTTACGATAACGTTAGGGTTCGTCAATATAAACCGTACGTCGGTTTTCCAAACGATAACGTATTATACAACCAACAGTCGGCAAGTTCGGTTGAAGCGAACGCTTACGGTGAAAATCTTAAAGGCAAAATAGCAAGACTCGGTAACGACGTAACGATTTACAAAATACGTTTTGATAATCCGAAAGACCTTCCTAAACCTGGGAATTATTTCGACGGCGGATATATTTTCAACGTTACGAAGCGTTACGGACGCAACTACGTAATAGCCGATATTTACGTTACTCCCGATTTTAATAAGTTGTCGGAATATTTCGGGTTATCGAGTCATTATAGAGTATTCGACGTATCGGAACGACAAAGTATAGATAGAAAAATAATCGTTCCGTACAAAATACTCATATCGCATAGTAATAATCCGTTAAAAATAAACGGAGAGATACGTGATTGGCTGAGATATCGGTTTATGGATACTTTTGACCCGACGAGAACTGCTTACCGTGATACCGCTGCTACGTTAGTTTTCCGTTGCCTTTCCAATACGGGAGAACAGTTGGGAAAATGTTACGCAAAAGGCGTGACCAAGCACGGCTTTGGTAATTCGTTGTACTTTAATTGTACGCTTGAAGACAATTATTCCGTAGGCGACCGTTCCGACGTTATTCCGTCCGTTGAGTATAAGCAACGTAAAGCAACTCCGTACGGTAGCGTTTTCGGCGAATTTTACGCTCTCGAATATGCAATTGCAGATAAGTTATATTCTAAAAATGCAGACGGAACGATAGAACTATACGAAGCTGGATACGGAGACCAAAGCGGTGGTATATGCGATACGCTCCCTATGATTGACGACAAGTACTACTACGGTACGCACGACGAAGCGTTTATTTCTTCGGGCGTGTATCAAGGAAGTGCTCACAATTGGAAAAATATTCTTCACGTTGATAAAAACAGTTCGGAAAAGTTATCTTTTACATTTCAATTATACGGGCAATGTGACGATAGAGCAATAGTAATGGGGTCCGCGATGTGGTCTAAGAATGCTCTCGTTACGTCTGTGGAGAATAAAAAAATGCAGCTGTGTTTTTTACGAAAAAGGTTAAACGGGTTAAGGAATAATCTTGACGAGTCAGACGGCGATTTTTGGGACGGTAGTCCTCGCTTTACAATCATAGGCTCGTCGATACAAAACATAACGAATGAAAGCGCCACGAACACGTACGTAGGGTGGGCGTTGGTCGACGCAGATACGAAAGAATTATACTTAGGCGAGAACGTTACGCTTAAACCAGGCGAAACGGCAAAGCCTATATATTTTAATTTCTAATTTCAAACGATACGCTCTCGATTTTCGGGAGCGTAAATACATAAAAGGAGACAAATTTATGGATATTTTTCTTTCACTTACGGGAGAAGCAAAAGTGGTTACACCCGAACGAATATATCAAAGTAGCAACGTTTCGGAAATTCACGTTTATTCCCCGTTCCCGGCAAACACTTCGATGAAGATAGGCTTTATTCTTCCCGACGGAAACTTGGCGCCGTTGGGAACGACGACGGTAAGGGCAACGAAAGCGTTAACGAATATAGGCTACGCTCCGATGACGTTGTTGAAGACTGTTCCTGCCGAATACGGGGTAAATTGTTGGACTTATACGTTGCCCACGGCGGTAACGAACGTAGCGGGGAACGTTCAATGTTCTATCGTCGCCACGACTTATCCTAACCGTAACCAAACGAGCTATATGTTCAATTTTCTCGTAGAGTCTTCGGTTCAACTTCCGAAAGATATGGTGCCCGACCCGAGTACCGACGTCTACGACTTAATATTGGCGTATTTAGCGCAAGACGAAGCGTATCTTCAAAATCTCGATGAGCGAGTTTCTAAAGTAGAGAACGTGACCGTACGCAGAGTTCTCGTAGACATAACGTCGAAGACTTCAAACGACGGGTATACTTACTTTACTAAGTATTATTCTGACGGCACTACTGCTCTGTTCCGTATTCCTACCGCAACAGAACCTGAAACGGTGAACGGAATGACTGTCATTTCATTCTCTAAAGATTCGTGGGTAGCACAAGGTTCGATGCAAGACGCTACGGGGTTATACGACCTTGCTTTTTCAAGTATGCAAACGGGACAATATAATGCCGATTTCTTTGCGCAAGTGGCTGCCGATTCCGAAAAAACGTATACGGTAGAAACATCGGAAGTGCTTAATGAGAGATATACGATAGAAACAAATGCGGCGCATAGTGGATGTGTGATTACGGCGGATACGATATTCAAAGGTTCCGACGGTTCTTTGCTTATAGAAGGCGTTAAAGAACCGTTTAGCGGACAGTTGCTTTGTTTTACGGGAACGATGTTTCCACCGTACAAATGGTACTTTTGTAGCACTGACTGCGTTCCAAATTCATTAAGTACAGAATACGTAATAGGTTCGTTGACTCCAGGGACTGTAGGTAGACTCAAAGACGGCGATATGATATCTTTTAGGAACGGATACACGGCGCAAGTTTCGTACGTTGATGTCAAGAATTATGTTTTTCGGGTATACAATTGGGCGAAGATTAAAACCGATTGGTATACCGCAGAAGAAAATTACGTCAAAGATAATGACAAATATGATAAGAGCAAGCTAAAACCAGACTCGACGACGTTGACGGAATACGATATGGTGACGTTCCAAGACGGATATGTAGCTCAAGTAGCGAGCATTTCTGAAAATGATTATTCGATTTTTAAACCCGGAGCGTCAATACGAGGTCCGCAAGGAGAACAAGGAGTTCAAGGTATTCAGGGACCGCAGGGAACACGAGGTGAAAGAGGTGCTACTGGACTTAGTGCACTTACGACAAGTAGCTTTTTAACACGTACAGGAGATGCCCCTGCTGTCGGAGATTTGGTAGTTATAAGCAGCTTAGTCTTTAATCGTATGCCTTACTTAGGTGACGAATTTACAACGGTAATGCGTTATAATAGTACGAGCTATATCGTAGGGCTTACGGTGTCTAATTGGGATGCAGATAATCCCATAGGGAAACAAGCAACTATAAACACTCTTGTTAAAATTACCGGGGAGAAAGGTGCGACAGGAGAGCAAGGTATACAAGGACCGCAGGGGGAACAAGGTCCACAGGGTATACAAGGTCCCCAAGGTATTCAAGGTCCTCAAGGTGACGTGGGTGCTCCTTTTGCTATATCGAAAATCTACGAATCGGTATCTGCAATGAATGCAGGATATGCAACTGACGGCGTATTAATAGGCGAATTCGTTATGATATCAACGGGCAACGTGGAAGATGAAGAAAACGCGCAGCTTTACGTAAAAGGCGAAACGAAATATGAGTTCATAACAGATTTGTCAGGCGCGCAAGGGATACAAGGACCGCAAGGTCCTCAAGGTGCACAGGGACCGCAGGGAGCGCAAGGCAAACAAGGCATACAGGGAATTCAAGGTGATGATGGGTTAGATGCACTCACAATAAGTCATTTTCTTATATATGACCGTAACGAGCCCACAGGAATAGGTAGTACGATAACAACATCATTATCGAATTTTAATAGAACGCCAGCAATAAATGAGAACTTTATAGGCGTTTTTAAGACACCCGGTAGTGCTGATATACAAAGTTTTATTGGTGCGCTCACAGTAACCGCAATTAGCGGAACTTTAGTAACGGCGGAAGTAAACGCTATTACTGAAATTACAGGAACTGCAGGAGCGAAAGGCGATAAGGGCGATACCGGTGCGACGGGTGCAACGGGAGCAAAAGGCGACGACGGAGTAGGCATAAGCAGCATCGTCAAAACGGCGACACAAGGACTTGTGGATACATACACGATAACTCTGACGAATGGACAAACGTATGATTTTACCGTAACGAACGGAAAAGACGGTACGGGCGGCGGTGGAAGCGGAGCATACGTTTTAGCCGTCACAGCTGAAGGTGGAGTTTTGGGGGTAAACGCGAAAGCGGCAATAAATGCTTTTAACAACGGACAACCTGTAATTTGCAATATGGCTGATGATACGTCAAGTTTGGTAGTGGCTACGCTTACGTCTGTAATGGTTCTTAGTGACGACGGGAATGGTAATATAGACTATGATATGACATTTCTTGCGTCGGCAGGTGAAGAAGGTATAATTAAATTCGTATTAAATTTTTCATCGACAGCGCCGGATACGGACGAATTAATATTTGAACAAATACCTATAGGACTCGCTAAATACACGGCTACGATAGATTTGAGAAATACAGATATTTCCGCCGTAAAGCTACTCTATAACATTGTCAGCACTGCAAAAAGCTTTTACGTTTTCAGTGGAATAACTGTTGCAGGCAGAGGTTACATCCCCCATGTTTGGAACGTAGCCGCGGTATCAGGCTCGCAGGGAAGCAATAATTTTAACGGCGTGCAGATGGCACAAACTACGATATTAGCAGGGGGAACGAGGAACGACGAGTACAACTGCACGTATATCCCCGATACCGACGTTATTAAAATTAACACATACTATCAAACGACATATACGATAGCAACGGACGGCAGCGTAACAGGGGAAAGAACAGCGGTCGCCGACGGCAGTTATCCGCGAATTACCGTAGAATATTGGAACGAAATTGAAATAACAGAATAAGGAGCGTAAAATGAAATATATACACGTTTATAGCAATAACGCATATTGCGAAAGCAAACGTTTCAAAGGGACCCCTAATACTTTAGTGTTGACCGATGAACAATATAATTCTCTCGGAATAACACACAAAATGCAGAATGGACAAATCGTTGAAATGACCGCCGAAGAAAAACTATCCGTACAAGCTGTAAATTCGTATGAATAAAGCAAAAGGAGAAAAATATGAATACACTAAAATTTAAGTATATCGAACATGCAGGAAGAGCCGTCTTAATAGACGGTTCTTTTCTTAATATCGAAGAAAGCGGAGATATAGTCGTAGTTATCGACGGATTTATGCAAGAAAATGCAAATTTAATAGTTAGGACTTCTCAAAAATTATTTTTGGGAACCTTTTCTATAAATAACGGCGAGGCGACAATAAAAAGGAATCGGCTTAAAAAAGGCATAATATGTCTTGAAATACAAACGGAAAACGGACGAAAAATAGTTTGCACGCCCATAGAAATAAGGTCTGTAAACGATAGCGTTCCCGCTCTTATTGCATACCCGTCTGTCGACGGAATACTAAACGATTTAGCGTCACTAACTGCGACGGTGGCAGAGTTAAAACAATGGAAAGAAACGGTTGCTCCGCTTATTCATGAACACAAAATTACGTTATAAAGGAGAAAGAAGAAAATGAGAAAGAAACTATTTGTCGGCGCATACGTCGCCGTAATTTGCGCTTTTTTAGTAATGGCTGTTAGCTTATGCATTGGCACCCATACGACCGTATATGCGGCGGAAGAAGCTACTACGGGGGATACGGAGTCTACTTCCGATAATACCGAAAATACCGTATCCGAGGACAGTTTCTCGGAAGTATTTAAGAACGACGTATTACCGCTCATAATATCTGCGGTAGGCGGCGTTTTCGGTTTATTGGTGGGTATTATTCCCGCTATTAAGTCGGGCGTAAAAGCCAAACAATACGCGGCGTTTTTATCTGCGCTTAAAGAAAGAACGAGCAAAGCAGAAGCGATGGTCGGAGACTTTAACGTAGATAACTTTATAAAAGTATTGAATGAAAAAACGGTATCGGAATTAAAAGACTACATATCGGATGTTGTAAAGAAAGTCGTAGGCGATAATTACGTTGACAATACGGCTGCTCTCGATAAATTACAGACTACGCAAGAAATCTTATCTGCGCAATTATCAAATCTATTGAAAGGCGCGGCTATTGCGTGGAAAGAAGCTCCGGGTGCGGCGGAAGCGTTGGCAAAAACGCCGACTGCCGAAGTGTTGGTCAATTTATATAAGCAAGTACGAGAACTTGAAGAAAAAGTAAACGCTAAAAACGCAAAAGACGTAGCGGAAGTAGATACCGTTAAACGAGAGTTGGAGGAAATAGGAAATGTTGGCAACGAATAAAGCGAGATATTGGTTCTATAAAGTTCTCTCATTCGTAGTCTATGCGATTCCGCTTCTCGTTTTGTTTGCCACGCAAAAAGGAAACTATATCAAGTCTGCCGGTACGTCGCTTTCGTTTTTCGGGTACATAATAATTTTTTTCCTGCTCATAGCGTTCAAGGATAAAGTGCTTGATTTTGCAAAGAAGAATATTATTCTGTCGGTGTCTCTCGTCGTGTTTATTATTTCTATCGTTATGAGATATCTTGCGGACGAATTGACTTGGATAAGCGGGATATCGCTCGTCGGCGCCGTGGCGTCTATGGTAATAGAACCCGTTTCGGAAGTTTACAAAAAGAGAGCGGATAAGGACGTAGAAACGGGAACTTACGATTTGCTTTCACATAAAAACGCTTGGAGGTTAGCTTATGGAAGACTTCCGGTTTAACGAAGTAACGAAAGACTTAAACGATAAAAAAGGAAAGGCTACGTCGAAAGACGTAGTCCTAAACTTCCTTTCCGCCGTAGCCTTTTATATCGTCGTAGTGATATGCAACGTGTTTATGAGTCAAAACGGTCAAATAAAGGTGGAGTGGAACGACCTTCTAAATTGGAATATCGGTTTACTTACCATCGTGAACTGGGTCGGCGGAATAGTAATCACTTATTGCACCCGTCAAAGCGGAATAAATCGCGCAAAACTTACGGAAAAGTACGTAAAGTCGGACGAAGAGAAAGATGCCGCGATAGAAGGAATTAAAGATATTGCCGCGGCGCAAAAGGCGTTGGACGAAAAGATACTTGCCGATTTTGAAGCGCGCAAGGAAGCTTGTCGCAAGTTTATAGAAAACGTTTTGCAAAATGACGTTAAAAGTTATTCCGTCGGCGATAAATTGCCGAAAGGAACTCCGCTTAAAATACGAATTATGGCGTATCGGTTAAAGCGAATGGTACCGCCTGAAATTTCTCTCGTGGAACTAAGCGTATCGAACGGAGCGGGATATCGACAAAAGGGTTTGTATAACCTTATCGAAGAACCCGATAAGACGGGCGCGAAATGGTTTATTACAAAAGCGGGCGGTAAAATAGGTTGGTTTGCAATAGCTCCGATAGTAATGTCACTCGTTACTTCGTCGCTCGTATTCGGCGTGAATTGGCAAGGCGTTGTAACCGTTCTCGGTACGCTTGCGATAATGGTATTTAACGCATTTAAGAGTTACTCTACCGCATTTTACGCAGTAAAAACGAAAGGGGTTGCAAGAAATAAACAAATCGTAAGAATAGTGGAAAGTTTGCAATAAAAACCCTACGAGTCTAAGGAAGTAACCGTATATACGGCTGCTTCCGGTCCCATAAGCCCTACGTCCGCCTGACCGCTTATTACCGCCGTCATGCTCTTGTCGGCGCCGCCGCCGTTGGTAAGCTCGATTTTGATTCCGTACTCTTCGAAGTACCCTTTGTTTATAGCGACGTACAGGGGGGCGTAGAATACCGAATGGGTGACTTCGTTAAGTCTTATTACGTCGTCGTCCGTCTTAGCGCAGGCGGTGAATGCGATTATACTTAACGTAAGTAACGAGATTATCAACACCGCCGTGATGATTTTTTTCATAATACCTCCATATTGTGTTTTCGCCGAAAGATAAAAATACGGCGTATAGTACATTCTATGAAGTTGCTTCCCGCAGGGTGTGACGGTCGAAAACGGTTTAAGAAAATTTTAATCTTTTTATTATTAAATAATAACGACAGGAAAAATTTACAAAACCGTGACTCTCAAAAAAATGTATGATATAATACTTGTGAATTTTTCCGGGGACTATATATGGATAAATTAAATATAAAAAGAAGTGTTTTAATTTTTAATATATTTTGTTTTCTCGCGATAGCGGTTTTCGTCGCCGGACTTAACTTTTCGACCGACGTCGGCTTTGCCGCAGACCTGCCCGAACCCACCGTCACCGCCGTAACAGACGCGGATTTGACCGACGGGGAGATAACTTATATACGGGGAAATTATACGGGGAATTATTCGAAAGACGCGGAAATAACTTTTGATTTGGCTTCGGCTCCCTACTACAAAATCGACGTCACCGTAGACGACGTTCTGATAGAAGGGACTAAGACTGCCGCTCCTTCCGACGGAACGGTCTTGTATAAAGTCAGTCAGTCCGGAGTGGTCACCGTCACGTTGTACGCCTACGACGATAACGGCGAATTATCCGGTTCGGTATCGAAAACGGTAAAAAGCGACAACGTAGCCCCCGAAGTTCCGACGCACGCGGGAATGGACAGATATTATAAGACCGGTTCCGTTTACAACGTAAATATAAACCTTAACGGGGTATCCGACCTGCACAGCGGCAGAGGGAATATATACTACTCTTTGTCGACCGACAGGAATACTTTAATCGAAGTTACCGACTTAGACGCGGTAACTTTGAGTATCTCCGACAAAACAACCGTTTACCTTTACGTCTTCGACAACGCGAAAAACTGCATAGTGGAAGAATACGTTTTCGATAAATTCGACGGAAACGCTCCCGCAAAACCCGAAATTATCGTCACGCCTATATCCGATTTGACAAAAACAAACGGTTTTACGAGCGGATACGAAGTGGAAATAAACTACGGTTTCGACACCGAAAGCGGAATAAAAAACAGGTACTATTTCATAAACGACGCAAAGAGCGAATATAACGGCATATTTACGCTTGAAAGAGCCGCTGAGTACACGATAAGAGCTTACAGCGTCGACGCCTGCGGCAATATATCGGAAGAAACCACCTTTAATATTACTGCCGACGCTTTCGACAACGACGCTCCGAGTATAACGAACGCCACCGCTGTCTACGACTTGACGAAGGAAAACCCCGTAAAATTAAGGGTGGAAGCGAGAGATACGCAGAGCGGAATAAAAGAAATTACGGTGGCGGGCAGCGGCGAAGTCTTCACCGAATCGTCGGAAGGGGTGTACGAACTTTATTTCGACTGTTACGGCGTGTCGTCGGTAGTAATAAACGCAACCGACAAAGTCGGCAACGTAGCTTTTCAGCACGTCGCTTTCAACTATTTCAACGATAAAAACTTTTCCGATAAACTTAAATCGTATGCGGCTGCTTACCGTAACGCCGATTTTTCCGGGTATACGGAAAACGCCGTCGAAAAGATTAATGCGGCTTTCTCAAAGCTCAACGTTCTTATATCTTCCGACCTTACGTCGAGCGAAGATTTTGATGACTGCTTTAAGGAAATCGACGAACTTATGAGCGGAAAGAGCAGTTTCTCTTACGTAATAGAAAAAGCTCCGACTTATCTGTCGGGGGCTTTGACTTATACCGTAAACGACGGCGATTTTGCAGGCTACAAAAAAGGCGACGAAATTAAACTTACTTTCGCTTCCGTCGGTAACTCTAACGATTTTCTCAAAAACAGCGGTTTCGACAAAGGTTTTTCCGAAAACTTTTCCCTTAACGTTTTCTATAACGGAGAACTGCAAAAAAGTTTATCGAACGGACTGAAAATAAGCATGAATATGCCGGTAGGGTTTTACGAAAGAAACTACGCTTTGTTTAACGCAGACACGGGAGAAAAAGTCGAGATAACGCTCATCAACAACAAGATAGAATTTACTCTTACGGAAAGCGGAAATTACAGCTTGGTAATAAGCGGCGAGTCCACGCCGACGACGAACGTTTCCGCAAGTAAAGGCGTGACTGTATTCGGACATAAATTAAGCCTTGCCGCGTTCTTAGGCACGGTGATAGGCGGAGTAGTCGTAGCCGCCGCGGGGATAGCCGTCGTAATAATCGTATTTAAGAGAAAAGGGAGATAAAAAGTGTTCACTACGGTAAAGAGTTTTGCTTTGGACGGGATAAGCGGGTTTCCCGTTGAAGTCGAAGTTTGCGCGCAGAAAGGTCTGCCGTCTTTCGATATGGTCGGACTTGCAGCCGGCGCCGTCAAAGAAGCGAAAGAAAGGGTCCGTTCCGCAATTAAAAACAGCGGTTTCGAATTCGGCTCTTTCCACACCGTAATAAATCTCGCTCCCGCCGACGTAAAGAAAGACGGCTCGTCGTTGGACCTTGCAATAGCGATAGGGTACCTTACGAGTACGGGGAGCGTACCTTACAAGAACTGCGGAGAGTACGTGTTTTTAGGAGAACTCGGTCTTGACGGAGCTTTGCGTAAAATTAACGGAGTAATGCCCATACTCATATCGGCGTTGCAGTTAGGTTACAAAAAGTTCGTCGTACCGTACGGGAACGCAAAAGAAGCGTCTTTTGTGGACGGAGCGGAAGTATATGCGGTGACGAACCTTGCCGAAGCGGTTAATATTCTCATAGGACTTAACGTAAAACCCATAGAAAAAGCGGTTTTCGACCAATATTCCGATTACGTCTGCGAAGTGGATATGGCGGACATAAAAGGTCAGTCCATGGCAAAAAGAGCGTTGGAGATAGCGGTAAGCGGAGCGCATAACATGCTTATGTGCGGCTCGCCCGGTACGGGCAAAACGATGCTTGCCAAATGCGTGACGGGAATAATGCCTGCTATGACTTTCGACGAAGCCATCGAAGTGACAAAAATTCATTCCGTAAGCGGTCTTATCAACGAAGAAGAAGGAATAGTCCGCCACAGACCTTTCCGTAGCCCCCACCACACGGCGAGTCTGCCGAGCATAACGGGCGGCGGAAACAACGCTAAACCGGGAGAAGTGAGCCTTGCCCATAACGGGGTGTTGTTCCTTGACGAAATGCCCGAATATCCGAGAAAAATTCTTGAAGCTCTCCGTCAGCCGTTGGAAGACGGAGTAATAACGGTGTCGAGAGTGAACAGAACCGCCGAATACCCCGCCGATTTTATGCTTATAGCGAGTATGAACCCTTGTCCGTGCGGATATTACGGAAGTTCCGTAAAAAAATGTACCTGCACGCCGAGAGAAATATTAAACTACGTTTCCAAGATAAGCGGACCGCTTCTCGACAGAATAGACATTTACGTTACGGTAGATAATATAGAGTACGGCGAGTTCCGTTCCCGCAGAGTACCCGAGTCGAGCGCGACGGTAAGAGAAAGGGTGGAAAGAGCGAGAGAAATCCAGCGTAAACGTTTCGCCGAATACGGAATAAGGACTAATTCGCAAATGAATAATTCCATTATAAAGCGTTTTTGCGCGTTGGACGCCGACAGCGAAGATATGCTCGGAAAGGTTTTCGTAAAGAACAATCTTAGTCCGAGAGCCACGACGAGAATATTAAAGACCGCAAGAACGATAGCCGACCTTGCCGGCAAAGACAATATAGAAAGCGACGACCTTGCCGAAGCGATACAGTATAAGACCGTCGATAAGAAGGAGCTTACGGTATTTTGAAACTGACTACGAAACAAAAAATAATTTACGCTCTTACGAAAGCGCAGGGAATAGGCTGCGTCAAGGGAAGGAAAATAGTTTCTTACGCCGACTTTTCAGATTTCGGAAATTTTCTCGTTTCGTTAAGGAACGTTTCAGCTAACGAGTATATAGAAATTAAAGCGGAACTCGAAAACACAGACTTCGACAGACTCGAAAATTCTTTCGCCGATAAGAACATAAGATTTGTCACGATTCCGGACGAAGAGTATCCGAAGAGCCTTCTTCCCTATCAGGATATGCCGCTCGCCCTTTACTGCATAGGCGACGCAAGTTTACTGAACACTCCGTCGTTTGCGGTAGTCGGTACTCGTTTCCCGACGAGATACGGGTTGAGAGCGACGGAAGAATTCGTTTCTTCTTTAAGCGACAGGTTTACGATAGTGAGCGGAATGGCTCGCGGAATAGATTCCTGCGCCCATAAATCTGCTTTGAAAGCGGGCGGAAAAACGGTGGCGGTTTTGGGTAGCGGAGTGGATATTGTATATCCACCCGAAAATTTGTCGCTTTACCGTGATATAATAAGTTTCGGTCTCGTCGTAAGCGAGTACGAACCCGGCACTCCCGCCAACAGCTTCAACTTCCCCGCAAGGAACAGAATAATAAGCGGCTTGTCGCGGAGCGTCCTCGTCACCGAAGCGGGAATAAAGAGCGGAACCATGCTTACCATAAACAGCGCGATAGCGCAAGGCAAAGACGTGTTCTGCGTACCGGGCAGCATATACAGCGCGGCTTCGAGCGGAGTGAATAAGAGTATAAGGGAGTGTCAGTCGAGAGCGGTCACCGACGTGAACGATATTTACGACGAGCTGGGACTTACCAAACAAGAAACGGTAAAGCCGTCGTTAATACAGCTCGACTTTAACGAAGACGCTATCCTTAATGCCCTTAAACAAAACGGGGAAATGCACGTCGAAGAGATTTTAGACGTCGTTGACCTTAGTATATCGCAGTTGAATTCCCTACTTACGAGAATGGAAACCGCGGGACTTATAAACAAAACGAAACATAACTATTGGAGTGTATAATGAAATTAGTAATCGTAGAATCGCCGACCAAGGCGAAAACAATTCAGAAATATCTCGGGGGAGATTTCAGGGTGCTTGCGAGCGGCGGACACGTCTGCGACCTGCCCGAAAAGAGCCTCGGGATAGATATAGAACACGATTTCAAACCCGAATACGTACTCGTCAAAGAAAAAAAGGATTTGATAAAAAGACTTAAACAGGCGGTAAAAGACAGCGACGCCGTTTATCTCGCAACCGACCCGGATAGAGAAGGGGAAGCGATAAGCTGGCATTTAAGCAACGTATTGGAACTGCCGCACGGCGACAACAGAATCGAGTTTAACGAAATCAGTTCCCGCGCGGTCAACGCGGCGTTAAAGACTCCGAGAGAAATAAATATGAATCTCGTCAACGCTCAACAGGCGAGAAGAGTTCTCGACAGACTCGTGGGCTATAAAATAAGCCCTATCCTTAACAAGAAGATAAAACAGGGCCTTTCGGGCGGACGCGTTCAAAGCGCTGCGCTCAAAATGATAGTGGACAGAGAAAGAGAAATAAGAGCATTTAAGCCCGAAGAATATTGGAATATATTTGCGTACCTGCAAAAACAAGGCAAAGTCACCGCAATGAAAGCCGCTCTCGCCGATTTCAACGGCAAGAAAGTAAAAGTTAAGAACGGCGACGAAGCAAATAAGATTACCGAAGCTTTGAAGAAGGCTTTATATAAAGTCGATACGGTAAAAAGGGGCGTAAGCAAGTCCAGACCGAATGCGCCTTTTACTACCAGCACGTTGCAACAGGACGGAGCGAGCAGACTTTCCATTACCGCTCCCGAAGTTATGAAAATAGCTCAGCAGCTGTACGAAGGTATAGAGTTGGAAGGAGAAGGACATACCGCTCTCGTTACTTACATCCGTACCGACTCGGTAAGAGTATCGCCCGAAGCGCAGGACGCCGCGTTAAAGTTTATTAAGGAACATTTCGGTGCGGATTACGCTCCGAAAAAGCCGAATATTTATACCACGAAGAGTGCGAACGTACAGGACGCTCACGAAGCGATAAGACCTATTACTCTTGCCCGTACTCCCGAGAGTCTGAAAACTATGCTTAACCGCAATCAGTACAGACTTTATAAGCTTATTTACGACAGATTTTTGGCAAGTCAGATGTCCGAAGCCGTCTACAACACACTTAACGTTCATATAACCGGCGCAACCGAAGAAGGCGACTACGGATTTAAGATTACGGGAAAAACCGTCATTTTCAAAGGCTATACCGTAGCGTACGAAAACGATAAGGAAGAAGACGAAGAAGGCAGTGATAAGTTGCCTAATCTCGAAGAAGGCGAAAGCCTTAATCTTAAAGAAATAAAAAGCGAGCAGAAGTTTACGAAAGCTCCCCCGCGTTATACCGATTCCACGTTCATTAAGGCTATGGAAGAAAACGGCATCGGACGTCCGGCCACCTATGCGTCGGTAGTAAGTACTCTTGCCAAGAGAGAGTACACCACGAAAGACGGAAAGCAGCTCGTTCCTACGCAATTAGGAGAAACGGTAGTGGAGTTTATGGAAAAGAACTTCGCCGACATAGTCGATATTAAGTTCACCGCGTCGATGGAAAACGACCTTGACACGATAGTAAACGGCACCCAGTGGCAAAAAGTAATAGCCGACTTCTATCCGCCGTTTGAAAAGAGCCTTATCAAAGCCTACGCAGGAGAAAAGAAGGTTAAGCTCGAAGAAGAAGTCACCGACGTAATCTGCGAAAAATGCGGCGCGCACATGGTGGTAAGAAGCGGCAAATACGGCAAGTTTTTGGCGTGTCCGAATTATCCCCGTTGTAAGAACATAAAGAACTTCGTCGAGTCGGTCGGCAAATGCCCCCGTTGCGGCGGAGATATAGTAAAAAAACATACGAAAAACGGCAAAATATTCTACGGCTGCAGCAATTATCCCGAATGTGATTTTATGAGCTGGGAACTGCCGGCTCCGATATTCTGCCCCGATTGCAGACACGTCATGAGAATGATAGTCAAAGACGGCAAGACTAAATACGTCTGCACCAACAAGGAATGTAACAAGACCGTCGTACCCGACGCGCCGGAAAGGCAGGAAGAGAAAAAGGATGAATAAAGTCACCGTAATCGGCGGCGGACTCGCAGGAGCCGAAGCGTGTTATCAGTTAGCTAAAAGGGGCGTAAACGTAGACTTATACGAAATGCGGCCCTTTAAGACCACGCCCGCTCACAAAACGGGAGACTTTGCCGAGCTTGTGTGCAGCAATTCTCTTAAAAGCGCGGACGTCAACACCGCGCAAGGTGCGTTAAAACGGGAAATGAAACTTCTCGACAGCCTTATAATAAGAGCCGCCGAAAACACTTCCGTTCCCGCGGGCGGAGCTCTTGCGGTGGACAGAGAAAAGTTTTCCGAGTATATAAAAAACGAACTTAATAAGTTCGACAATATTAACGTAATAAGGGAAGAACGTACCGAAATTACCGATTACACGATAATAGCTACGGGTCCCCTCAGCAGCGACGGAATAAGCGAGTCTTTGGCTGCCGTCACGGGTGGCGGATACCTTAACTTT
>DJPE01000014.1:0-254 GCA_002439705.1 Christensenella sp. UBA6420 | reverse complement strand
AGAAAGCATAGACAGAGAAAAATCTTTCTTTGCGGGCCGTTACGGCAAGGGAGGAGAAGATTATCTCAATTGCCCTATGAACAGAGAAGAATATTACGATTTCGTTGACAATCTCGTAAACGCTGATAAAGTTATATTAAGGGACTTTGAAAAAAAAGACGTCTTTAACGCCTGTATGCCCGTGGAAGTAATGGCGGGTAAAGGGGCGGACACGTTACGGTTCGGTCCGCTTCGTCCGGTGGGGCTTACCGACC
>DJPE01000057.1 GCA_002439705.1 Christensenella sp. UBA6420 | reverse complement strand
TGGTTAGAACGCTAGCCTGTCACGCTAGAGGTCGTGGGTTCGAACCCCATCCGGATCGCCAAAGTTGCCTTGGTAGCTCAGCTGGTAGAGCAGGGGACTGAAAATCCCCGTGTCGGTGGTTCAACTCCGCCCCAAGGCACCAAATTTAACTGCTGGCTTAGCTCAACTAGGCAGAGCAGCTGATTTGTAATCAGCAGGTTGATGGTTCGATTCCATTAGCCAGCTCCACGAGGAAGGATTCCCGAGTGGCTAAAGGGAGCAGACTGTAAATCTGCCGTCCGTCGACTTCGATGGTTCGAATCCATCTCCTTCCACCAAAAAAGCACTTCGAAAGAAGTGCTTTTTAGTTTATATCGTAAAATTATTGACAGAAAAAAAGGCTGTAAAGAACCAACGTTTTTTCAGCCTTTTATTTTCTTCGCAATATCTGCCGGGAAGAATTTTCTCTTTTTTGACGACTTTTGTGAAGTTGTGCGCTATTATCGATTGTTCGGCAGATGATATTTTAGGTTTGAGGAAATAGTTTTATAAGACGACATAATTAGATTTTTTGCGTAGGATATTCCCATTTTTTTCGGGAATATTTTTTTTATAATCATTTTTGTCGGAGGTGACTTATGAAGGTAAGCGCAAAGATAAACAGAGATAATCTTTATATTTTTCTCGAAGGGGAAATTGACCAGTCCGTGGCGGGAGAATTGAGAGTTAAGTTGGACGATTATCTCAATTCGGTCAGGGTAAAGAACGTAATTCTCAATATGAAAGAGCTTACGTTTATGGACAGCACCGGCGTAGGACTTATTATGGGGCGGTATAAGAAGTTGAAACAAAATAACGTATCAATGTTTATTAACGAACCGAACAAACAGATAGACAAAGTGCTTAAAGTCAGCGGTCTTTACAGCATAATTCCTTTAATTTGAGGTGGATATGAATAATCACGTTAGTTTAAGATTTAAGGCGATTCCCGAAAACGAAGGGTTTGCCCGCAGCGTTATAGCGGCTTTTTGCGTTTCGTCGGACCCTACGTTGGACGTAATTAACGACGTAAGGACTTCCGTATCGGAAGCGGTGACGAATTGTATCGTACACGGATACGGAACGGAAAAGGGCGACGTACTTATAGAAGCTATGATTTATGACGACGTACTTACCGTGAAAGTCGTAGACTACGGTCGCGGAATAGTGGACGTGGATACCGTTTTGCAGGACTTTTACACGACGAAAGCGGAAGAAGAACGCAGCGGTTTAGGTTTTACGATAATGAAAACCTTTATGGACAGTCTCGAAGTCGAAAGCGTACTCGGCGCGGGAACTACAGTCACGATGACGAAAAAACTCGCAAATGCTTAGTCCCGAAGAGACGATAACTCTCATAGAACGCGCTCAGAACGACGATGAAAACGCGAAAGCGGAGCTTTTGCAGAACAATATACCGTTGATTAAGAGCATTGTGAGACGTTATCAGAACAAACAAATCGAATACGAAGATTTGGTTCAGCTCGGTACGCTCGGATTTATAAAAGCGGTAAACAATTTCGACGTTTCGTTCGGCGTACGGTTTTCGACTTACGCCGTACCTATGATAGCCGGCGAAATAAAAAGGTATATTCGCGACAACGGAGCTATTAAAGTCAGTCGTTCGCTTAAAGCACAGAACCAGGTAATAAACGTATTTATCGAAGGATATCGGCAGAAAAATTCCCGCGACCCGTCGGTAAAGGAGATAGCCGATTATATGAAAAAAGAAGAATCGGACGTCGTGTTTATTATGGACAGCGCACGGTATCCTGTTAGTATATATGCCGAAAAAGACGACGACGGGCTGAGTCTGGAAGATAAACTTTGCTCTAAGGATAATCAGGACGAATATATAGAAAAAGTGGTCTTGCGAGAAGTAATAGACAGCTTCGACGAAAGGGATAAAAAAATAATTTTCTTACGATACTACCGTGACAAAACGCAAAGCGAGATAGCTAAAGAATTAGGGGTGTCGCAAGTTCAGGTAAGCCGTCTGGAAGCGAAGATATTGGACAGACTGAAAAAGGAATTAGCTTAAAAACGCCTATTGCAATTATGTAAATCTAACTTTTTTCAAGTATATTTTCACGCTCTACGTTAAGAATATGTGTAGAGCGTTTTTTCTGTAAAAACGTATTGCAGGCAACAAAAAACACAGGAGAGTCGTGAGAAAGATTTATACCGAAAAGACGGAAATCGTTATTCCCGAAAAGATATCGGAGGCAAAGAATGAGATTAGATAAAGAAGAGAGCAAAAAATATCTTAAAGAAATAAGGCAGGATATGCCTGCGTCAAAGCATATAAGCACGATTTTGAGAGCCTTTTTAACCGGCGGGATAATATGCTGTATCGGGCAGGGAATAAGCGATATATACAAGAACTTTTTATTAAAAGGCGCGGAAGAAGACACGATAGCGGGACTTACCACCCTTACGGTAATACTTATTACCGGTATCCTTACCGGACTCGGCGTGTACGACAAAATAGGAAATTTCGGCGGAGCGGGCAGCATTGTACCCATTACGGGGTTCGCTAATTCTGTAGTAAGTCCTGCGATAGAACATAAAAGAGAAGGGATAGTTCTCGGTTTATGCAGCAATATGTTTACGATAGCGGGACCGGTAATAGTCTTCGGCATATCGGCTTCCGTTATTGTGGGGATAATATATCTATTTATTTAAGGTAAGGTTATGAACAGGCAAACTATTTTTTTTAAGAATCCCGTAGCGATTACGCACACGGCGGCGATAGGCGGACCGAAAGAAGGGGAAGGACCTATCGGAAAATATTTCGATTATATTTTAAGCGACGACTTGTTGAAACAAAAAAGTCACGAACACGCCGAAATCGAAATGCAGTTGCACGCGATAAGGTGTGTTCTTAACAAGGCTAAATTAGCCGACATTGACGTAGACTGCATTTTTGCGGGTGACCTTATGGACGAAATAATAGGTTGCAACTTCGCTATGAGAGAATTGGATATTCCGTTTATGGGGCTATACAACGCTTGCGCAACGTTCGGGGAAAGTTTAATTCTCGGCGCGGCGATGATAGACGGCGGATTTTTTGAAAACGCCGTTTGTTCTACTACGAGCCATTTCGCAACGGCGGAAAGGCAATACAGATTTCCGCTCGAATTGGGTTCGCAAAGGACGCCTTTGTCGCAATGGACGGTGACGGGAGCGGCGGGCGTTTTGCTCGAAAACGGCAAAAATACCGACTGTCCCGTGCGTATAACATGCGGAACTGTAGGAAAAGTCGTTGATTTCGGCGTGAGCGACGCCAACGATATGGGAGCGGTTATGGTTCCCGCAGCGATGAATACGCTTATAGAGCATTTCAAAGACACGGGCAGAAGCCCCGATTACTACGACCTTATCGCTACCGGCGACCTTGGACACGCTGGAAGCAGAGTTCTGCAAAAACTTATGGCGGAAAAGGGGTACGAGCTAAAAGATAATTATACGGATTGCGGTATACTTATATTTAACAGAGAAGCCCAGAACGTAATTCAGGGCGGCAGCGGAGCTTGTTGCAGCACGCTCGTTTTTTCAAGTTATATCTACAACAAATTAAGAAACGGAACTTATAAAAAAGTTCTTTTAGTGCCTACGGGAGCTTTGCTGTCGAAGACTTCTTCCTTACAGGGAGAAACCATTCCTGCGATAGCGCACGCCGTAAGCGTGGAGGTGGTCGGGTGATTATATTTTTAACGTATCTTAAAGTTTTCGCTGTAGGCGGTTTTATTTGCGTGACGGGGCAGATTTTAATTAACCTTACTAAACTTACTTCTGCGAGAATTTTGGTGATTTTCTTACTTTTAGGCGTGTTTTTAGAAGCGATAGGGGTGTTTAAGTATCTTAAAGAATTTGCGGGCGCGGGAGTAACGATACCCATAACTGGTTTTGGCAGTAATCTTGCAAAAGGCGCGATAAAAGGCGCGAAAGAAAGCGGATTTTTCGGAGCGGTTACGGGTGGAGTCAAAGCTGCGGCTGCGGGGCTGTCGGGAGCTATTTTTATAGGGTTCGTAGTGGCGCTACTGTCTAATTCCAAGTCGAAAACGTGACGTAGGTTTTTAATCAGCACGTTGGCGAAAAAATCAATAAGCAAGTCGCAATAATCGGGTATCCGCTTGACCTTAGCGACGCTTAGTCGTAAAATAAAGGTATGAAAAAGTTACTTTATAAGGGAGACGCTTGTATAATAGAGTCTCCGTCTAATTTGTTTTATTTTACGCGGTATCAGAGTGCGGACGCGATTTTAGTTTTTTATAAAGGGAAAAGCTATTATTTTACCGATTCGAGATATTTCGAAGAAGTAAGTTTTATGAGTCCGGAGACCGAGATACTCAACATTGCTACTTTTAACGATTTTATTCGCGACAATTCGATTAAATCGGCGTCGGTCGAATCTTGCATAAACGTAAAGGAGTATTTGCGTTTCAAAAAAGCGGGAATAGAAGAATTTTTCTTTATCGACGAAGACGTAGCTAAATTAAGGTCGATAAAAGACGCGGACGAAATCAAACTTATGAAGAAGGCTCAGA
This sequence comes from Christensenella sp. UBA6420, assembly GCA_002439705.1. Taxonomy (GTDB): domain Bacteria; phylum Bacillota; class Clostridia; order Christensenellales; family DTU072; genus CAG-1782. The sequence goes on along the minus strand of DJPE01000057.1, from coordinate 3,927 downwards.
GCATTACCGATAACGCTTTCACAGCAGTGCTCGGCGAGATAAAAGGCGGTATGACCGAAAGAGAACTTGCTTCACATCTCGAATCGCATCTTTTCGGACTCGGCGGCGACGGTCTTGCGTTCGATTCTATCGTGGCTTTCGGAGCGAACACGTCCAAACCCCACGCGCACAGGGGAGAAACCGTACTCGAAAAAGGTATGCCTATTACAATGGACTTCGGAGCTAAGTTCGGCGGATATTGTTCCGATATGACGAGAACGGTATTTTTCGGAACTCCTGCGGATAAAGTTTTCGATACCTATAAAAAAGTAGCGGAAGCGCAAAATCTCGCAATAAATACCGTTAAGGCGGGTATGACGGGGAAAGAGTGCGACTACGTTGCGAGAGGGTATTTTGAGAAGTTCGGCTTGGACAAATACTTTATTCACTCTCTCGGACACAGTTTGGGAATAGATTGTCACGAAGCTCCCACTTTCTCGCCGAGATGCGAAGCCGTTATAGAAAAAGGTATGACGCTCAGCGTAGAACCGGGGCTTTATTTTGCGGGCGATTTCGGTATAAGAATAGAAGACGTAATTTATTTTAGCGAAAACGGTATTATTAACTTGACAAAAAGTCCTAAAAATATCATAATATTATAGTTATTGTTTTAGAAAAATATACGGAGGATTTTTATATGGCATACATTATGGCGGGTGATTTCAGAAAAGGTATCACTTTCGAATTGGACAGCACCGTTCAGGTAATTGTTGATTTCCAACACGTTAAACCCGGTAAGGGCGCGGCTTTTGTTCGCGCGAAGATAAGAAACGTTATGACCGGCGGCGTAATCGAACGTACCTTTAACCCGAGTGAAAAATACGAATTGGCTCATATCGACAGAAAGAAAATGTCGTATAGCTACAACGACGGTGACCTTTATTACTTTATGGACGCAGAAACTTTCGATATGGTTCCGCTTAACGAAGAAATCGTTAAGGATGCTTTGCGTTTCATAAGAGAAGGAGACGTTTGCGATATAGCTTTCTATAAAGGAAACGCTTTCAGCTGCGACCCGCAGAACTTCGTCGAACTCAAAGTAGTAGACGCAGAACCCGGAATTCCCGGAGCTACCGCTCAGCCCGGCTCAAAGAGCGCGACGCTCGAAACCGGATACGTTATTCAGGTTCCTTTGTTCGTAAACGCAGGAGAAACCATAAGAGTAGATACTCGCGACGGTTCCTATATGTCCAGAGTTTAATTAACGGTTATAAATAATCCTTTGTACCTCGGAATATAATTTTCCGAGGTATTTTTTTATGCAAAAAATGTTGGGCGAAGCGTATCCGTACGTCATAAACGTTTGTCCAGAAAACGAAATAACGGAAATTAGGATACGAGTCGGAAAGAGAATAGAAATAAAAACCCGTCGAGGGCGGTTTTTCACGCGGTTTTCAGCAAATGGCGAGTATATAGAAAATTTAATCAGAAGAGTCACGAACGGCTCGAAGTACGCTTACGAAGACCAATTGTCGCAAGGATACGTCGATTATTCCGACGGGATAAGGATAGGCGTAGCGGGCGACGGGTGGGTAAAAAACGGAAAAATTATCTACAGAAAGATTTATTCGCTGTGCATAAGAATTCCTCATATAATAGAAGTTTCCGCAGAGCCTGTTAGGAAAATTCTCGATAAATTCGATAATACTTTGCTCGTTTCGCCGCCCGGCGACGGAAAAACCACGTTGTTACGGTGTATGGCGGAAAAACTGTCGGAAAAAAGCGATTTGCTTATAATAGACGAAAGAAGCGAAATATGCGGAAGGGGGCTTACTTTTTACAGGGGAACGCGTTGCGACGTAATTCAGGGAGTGCCGAAAGAGTATGCGTTTGAAACGGCGATAAGAACGATGTCCCCGCAAATAGTCGTATGCGACGAACTTTTCGGAGAGAAAGACTTTTTTGCGGTAAAAACGCTAATCGGTGCGGGGATTAAAGTTGCGGCAACCTTTCATTCGGACGGAGTTATTCCGGATATACTGAACGAGTTGTTTTATTATAAAGTTTTTTTATCGTCTAAACCTACGCCGGGGAGCATAAAATCTATCGTATGCGGAACCGCCGCAACGGGTGACGGTGAAAAATGTCTGTATTGAAAATCATTTCGGGAGCGTTAATTATCGCGGCTTCGGTGTTTTTAGGAAACGGGATAAGCGCTTATTATAAGAACAAGAAAAAGTTTTTGGAAGAAGCGCAGGATTTTATAAGCTACGTTCGGAGTGAAATAGATTTTTATAATCGCGAAATCGACGAAATAATTATGGGATACGCCGCTAAAAATCCTGAATCGGACCTGACGGGAATTCTTGTCGGCGAAAAAAAGCCGAAAAGCTACGAAACGATGCTGACGGAGTATATAGAAGGCGTTAAAAGGCTCGATAAGTCGTCGCAAAAGAATTTTTCCGACGATTTTTCCGCGAAGATAAAAAGAGAAAGCGAGAAAAACGAAAAAGACTCAAAAAATAAAGGCGACGCTATTAAAAAAATCGCGCCGTTAGCGGGGATAGCCGTGTTTATACTTTTACTTTAAGGGGACGAGATGGGAATAGAAATAATATTTAAGATAGCGGCAGTCGGTATTATTACGGCGGTAATAAACAATATATTGGAAAAAAGCGACAAAAAAGAGATAGCTACACTTGTCACTCTCGCGGGGCTTGTAATCGTGCTTACGATGATAATAAATATGTTGCTCGGATTATTCGACACGTTAAAAAACATATTTTATCTGTATTAGCGTAAATGCTTTTAATTAAAATAATCGCAATAGCCTTCGTGGCGTTAGTCGGGTACAACGTGCTAAAAAGCGTTCAACCCGAATTTTCGGTCGCTTTAATCGTCGCAGTGGGGGCGGTTGTTTTAATTCTGTTATCCGATAGCGTGGTTGCTTCGTTGTCGGCGTTCGCTACGCTGACGGAAAAGAGCGGAATAAGCGAGACTTCTTTCGCTTCCGTAGTAAAAATTATAGGCATAGGGTATCTGACGGAATACGCCGCTTCTGTATGCGAAGACGGCGGAAGTAAATCGTTGGGGCAGAAAGTACAGTTTGCGGGTAAAATAACGGTGTTCTTGCTTGCTTTACCGATAATTATGAACGTTTTTACGATAATCGAAAGCGTGTTATGAAGAAGTTTATTTTGATTATAATTGCGATAGTCGTTTGTTTTTCGCCGAGCGCAGGCTGTTTTGCGTTCGCTTCGGACGACGGCGAAAATCTCGACGCGACGGTAAACGACGCTCTCAACAATATAGATTTGTCGGGATACGACGAACTGATTGCGCTTCTGAACGAATACAACGATTATTCTTTTGCGAAATCGGCTCGGCAAATAATTAACGATATTCTTTACGGCAACGCCGAGCCTACTTTCGGGTACTTCATAAAAGCGGCGGGGAGCGTTCTCGGAATAGAACTTTCCAATATGCTTCCGCAATTGGTTATTATTACGGTGATAGCGTTTCTTTACGGGATACTGAAAAACTTAAATTCGGGGTTTTTGAGCAGCGGCACGCAGAAGATAGTTTTTCTTGCCTGTTACGCCCTTGCAATTACCGTATTATCTTATATGTTCGTCGATTCGATTAAGTATTCTATCAAGACTTTCGACTTTCTAAAAAAGTTCAACGACGCGTGTTTCCCCGTGCTGATAACGTTAATTTCGGCGTTCAGCGCTACTACATCCGCCGCCGTGTATCAACCGTTCGTACTTATTTTTTCAAACACTATTATGACGTTGGTTAATTCGGTTATTATGCCGTTATTTTACGTTACGTTCGTGTTCGGTTTGGTCGGAAATCTAAGCGAAAACCTTAAATTAGACAAGTTTTCTTCTGTTGCTAAATCAATAGCGGAGTGGACTCTCGGAATAGTGTTCGGCACGTTCGTTA
>DJPE01000001.1:1362-2627 GCA_002439705.1 Christensenella sp. UBA6420 | reverse complement strand
CAAGGGTAAAGTGCATTGCTTGGTGCAACCCTTGACGGAAAAGAATAAAGACAAAAAGTGGGCAAAATTTGCATACGTTATCGTTTTTTTCGTTTCCGTCGAAAGACAAATCGAAAACAAAAAAATCTAAAAAGGAGTCAAAAAATTATGGAAACCAATGTAAAAAAGTGTTTTTAGCAAGTTCGGAAGATTTCGAGAATTGCTATATCTTTTCCCCGTCTATCGAAAAAAAGAAAACTATAGGCGGTAAAATCTACCATGTAATAAGGTATTTTAACGGCAATCGAGATTTTGAAGCATCTATGAAAGAACTTACCACAAAGCAAGTAATCAAAACAGCGAGGTAAAAAATATGAACAAGAAAAATTATATCGCAGGGCTATACATGCGACTTAGTAAAGACGATGAACGACACGGAGAATCTTTGTCTATCGAGAATCAGCGCGGCATCTTGCGTAAATATGCCGAGGAACGCGGCTTTGAAATTCACGACGAATATATCGATGACGGCGTGTCGGGTACAACCTTTGACAGACCGCAAGTGCAGCGATTGTTAGACGATGCCAAAACAGGAGTCATAAACACAATTATTGTAAAAGACTTATCACGATTCGGAAGAAACTACATTGAAGTCGGTCAATATATCGACTACGTGTTTCCTGCTTTCGGCATAAGATTTATTGCTATTCAGGATAATGTCGATACTGAAAACCGTGACAGCGGCGCAATGGAAATGATGCCAATTATGAACGTTTTTAACGAGTGGCATGCGGCAAATACAAGCAAAAAAATACGTGCCGTTAAAAAAGCAAATGCGCTTGCAGGCATACATAACGTATCAAAGGTTTGTTACGGCTATGTAAAGAGTACTGACAAGAAACATACCCCCATTATTGACGAAGAAGTCGCGCATAACGTTGTGCGCATATTCGAACTGTATGCGTCGGGTTTGAGCGCAAAAAAGATATCTGAGATTTTTAACGAAGAAGGTATTGCTTGTCCGCGAAAATATGCCTTTGAAAAGTTCGGTCATGAATTAAGGGCAAACGAACATTGGATCTGGTGCCCTTCTTCGATAAATATTATGCTACGAAATATGGTCTATATCGGACATATGCCGCAACTGATGTCCTCTTCTGTTTCTTACAAAAACCATAAGCGCACTAAAAAAGACAAAAGCGAATGGATTATAACCTACAATACTCACGAACCCCATTATATCGCAAGAACTCTGGGATAAGGTACAGGCAAGACGAAATTCTGTA
>DJPE01000001.1:0-1290 GCA_002439705.1 Christensenella sp. UBA6420 | reverse complement strand
GTACATAAAGGAAAACGCTCCTATTCGTTTGATTGCGGCGATCATAAGCGTTACGGGAAAGCTCTCTGTTTTTCTCATCATATTATGACAAAAGATTTAGAAGCGGTTATACTTGACGATATACGCACAATGGCGCAAAGAATCGTGCTAAACGAAGAAGAAATCAGAAATGACTTTATTAAACACAATGCCGAACTTGCAGACGAGTCCATAAAGAAAACCAAGAAAGACTTAAAATTAAAACAAAAACGCGTTGAAGAATTGGATAAACTTATTCAAAGCATATACGAGGACAAAGTAAAAGGAAAAATGGAAGAAGACGTTTGCTTCGGATTTATAGATAAATACTCTGTCGAAAAGAAAACCCTTCTATCCGAAATTGAAACGCTTGAACAGCAAATAACAGAAACGGAAACTACAGAACAAAGCGCCGACGACTTTATTAGAGCAATTAAGAAATATTTTGACGCTCCAGAACTTACTCGCGAGATGTGTTACGAACTTATTGATCGCGTTATCGTAGGCGGTTTGCCGAAAGTTACAGGCAAAGAACGCACGATAGAAATCGTATACAAAATAGACATTGCGTCCGTTTTGCGCTATAAACTGCACAAATAAGCCATATTTAAGCCTTAAATATCTTCCTTCCCGTAGTGTCCATAAGAACAGTCCTACTCGGCAGAACTTTCGCAAAAAGTATTGCGCGGACTTAACGAAAGTTACCGCAAAGGACAATATACGGGCGGCGCGGTTATTTACGGTTATGACGTCGTAGACAAAAAGAACGTAATAAACCCCGAAGAAGCGGAAATCGTAAAGGAAATCTTTACGAAGTATTCTCAAGGTTATACGGCGGTCGCTTTGGCAAAAGATTTGCAGGCTCGCGGCATACGGACGAAAAAAAGGACTGTATATCACCGACAAAAAGATATATAAAATCCTTGCCAACACCAAATACAACGGCAAAATCCGTCACGGCGATACGATTTACGATAATATTTATCCCAAAATCATCGACGACGTAACGTGGCAAAAAGTTCAGGATATTCACGCGGAAAATCAACACGCTCCCGGTCGTAAAAAAGAAATCTACGATTTTATACTTTCTGGAAAACTTTATTGCGGCGATTGTCAGCGTCCTATGGTCGGTGAAAGCGGCACAAGTAAACTCGGACGGGTTTACTATTATTATTCGTGTCTTGCAAAACGACGGAAACAGCATCCGTGCAAATTGAAATCGGTGGAAAAGCAATGGCTTGAAGATATAGTTATAAATTCGACGTGGGCATT
>DJPE01000044.1 GCA_002439705.1 Christensenella sp. UBA6420 | reverse complement strand
ATAGTGTTCGGCACGTTCGTTACCCTTCTGACGGCGCAGGGAATAACGGGCGCGAGCATAGACAATCTGGCGACGAAGGGGGCGAAGTACGCTTTGTCGGGATACGTTCCCGTAATAGGCGGTTATCTCAAAGACGGATTCGACATAGTGACGGCAAGCTGCGTCGTGATAAAAAACGCGGTAGGGTTGTGCGCTCTTATAATTCTACTTGCAGGGATACTGATACCGATTATAAAAATGACGGCGTTGTCTTTCGGACTTAAAATTACCGCTGCCGTTACCGAGCCTTTGTCCGACAACAAGTTTTCTTCGGTACTAAATACCGCGGGAGAAAGCCTTAAAGTCCTTATTATCGCAGTTATTTGTTCGGGAGTGTCGCTTCTTATAACGATAATGCTAATTATTTACACTTGTAATCCGGGGAATTTATGAAAGCGGTTTTGTTCGGTATCGTGGCTGTAAGTTTATTGTTCGTTCTTGCGGAAATTCTCATACCCGAAGGACAGATAAAGAAGTACGTTACGGGGATACTGCGTTTAGCGTTCGTGGCGGCGATATTCGTGCCTTTAATTAAATTGTTGCCCGACAAGGTATCTAATATAGACATAAACGCCGATAGTAACGTAGAAATCGTATCTGACGAAGCTACGCTCGGGTATTTTTCCGACGCAAGGAACAGACTGTGCGAAAAGAATATAGAGAATGATTTTTTAATTCTCGGAATAAAAGGCGTAAAGGCGAATATAGTTAGTTACCGTGACGGAGAAAAGTACGTCGCGTCGGCGGTTACGGTAGATTTTTCGGAAAGCGGAATAACAGGGAACGCGGCGAATATAATATCTATCGAAGAGATAAAAAAAGTCGTGCTGAAAAGAGTCGACATAGCGGAGGAGATGATTTCTGTATATGGATGGAATTAAGCGGAAAGCGTCCGAAATATTCGGAAAAATCAAATCTATAAAGCATATCGAGATAATAATAGCCGTAATTATCGTGGCTTTGGTTATATTGATTTTTTCGGGAGTGAAAACTTCTGCTACGGAGAAAAAGTCTACCGATACGGGGGCTACCGTCGCGACGGATACGGGTACGAACTCGGCTTCTATAAGCGAGTGGGAGAAAAAGTTATCGGCTATATTGTCGTCTATGGACGGAGTGGGAAGAGCAGAAGTAATGATTACCGCTAAAAGTACGCCCGAAAAAATAACGGCAAATACGCTAAGTACCGCGACGAGTTCGTCGTCAAACGGCGGAAACAGCAGTAAAAACGTGACCGAATCGCCGATAATCATAAACAATAACGGAACGAGTCAGCCGTACGTTATTAGGGAAGTTATGCCGGAAGTAATCGGCGTAATAGTGGTAGCGGAAGGGGCGGACGACGCCGCGACTAAATTAGCAATAATGAGAGCCGTGCAGACGGCGTTAAAAGTGGATTCTTCCTGCGTGGAAATATATCCTTTGAAACGGTAAAACCAAAATCAACATATATATGGAGGCATTTATGAAAGGTTTGAAAAACATAAAGGTAAACAAGAAAAAAATTATCGTTCTTGCGTCGCTCGTGATTTTGCTTGTGGCAACGGGATGTCTTAATTATTTTCTTACCGTAAGAAATGCGAAGAATACTGCGGGAAGCGACAATCTCGACACGGCTACTCCCACGTTCTTCGCTACTTACAGAAGCGACAGAGAATCGACCAGAGCGCAGGAAATACTTTATCTCGAAGATATAATTTCCGCTTCTACGACCGATGAAGCTACATTGAACGAAGCCAACAACAAAAAGCTCGCTCTAGTAAGTTGTATGGAAACCGAACTTGCGTTGGAAGGACTTATTAAAGCGAAAGGTTTTGAAGACTGCGTCGTCACTATCAGCAACAACAACGTAAACGTAGTGGTAAAAGACGGCGAACTTACCGCGGATAAAGCGGCTCAGATACTTAACGTAATCGTATCGGAAACCGATTACGAAGCAAGCAACGTCATTATCATACCTTACGTATAATGATAATAAAAAGGTATTCTACTTGCACTTAAACGGTCTTTATGGTATACTAAACAAAACGAGGTATTCCAATGAAAGACTCAATAAGTCAAGAAGACATCAATCGTTATAAAAAGATGATCGTATCCCTGGTCAACACCGCCATAGCTCAGACTGACGGTGTGGCGAGGGAATACGACGTTGTTAAGAAAAAATTCGGTACGTCTACGATGAATACCAAAAATATTCACGTTTATATTTACGATAACACCGTGACGATAGATATATACATAAACGTACTTTACGGGCATCCGGTACCGCAAGTCGTCTGCAAACTGCAAGAGAACGTGCTTAATCTTATTAAAGACAGCACGACTTTCTATATAAAGAACATAAACGTAAACGTATCTAACGTAATATTTGCCTAACGAAGGAAGAGAAATACAATGTCAAGAAAAGTCGCGAGAGAAAACACATACAAACTAATTTTCGAATATTTATTTGGACGCACGCCTAACGCAAGGACTTATTCGGTTCTGTCGTGCGGAGATATGGACGAAAACGACGTAAAATATATGGAAAAGGCGTATTACGGCGTAATAGAAAATTACGACGAACTTACCGAAATAATAAAAAAGTATTCGGAAGGTTTTGCTCTCGACAGAATATTCAAACCCGATTTGAGCGCGCTTTTGCTCGCTATATACGAAATGAAGTATATGGACGATATACCCGCACCCGTATCCATAAACGAAGCTGTAGAGCTTGTTAAACGCTATTCTACAGATAAAAGCAACGTGTTCGTAAACGGTATGCTTTCGGCTATTCATAAGGATATGTCAAGGTAAGATGACGGTAGTTATCGACGGAAAGAAAGTTGCTTCCCAAATAAAATCGCAACTTAAAATCGAAGTAGAAGAATTTAAGCGTAACGGCGGAGAATGTGGTCTCGCCGTTATTATCGTAGGCGAAAATCCCGCAAGCAAGGTATACGTTCGTAACAAAATCGCTTCCTGCGCCGAAGTCGGGATAAAAAGTTATCATTACGAACTTTCCGAAGAAACCGACGAAGAAGAAATAATAAAACTTATCGAAGAACTTAACGAAAATAAGGAAGTGTACGGCATACTCGTTCAGTTGCCGTTGCCGAAAAAGTTTAACGAACGCCGAGTTCTTGCGGCAATAAATCCCGAAAAGGACGTGGACGGGTTCAGTTCCTATCAGATGGGAAAACTCGTTTTGGGCGAAGAATGTTTTCCGAGTTGCACTCCGCGGGGTATAATCGAGCTTTTGCACGCTTATAATATCCCTTTGGAAGGTAAAAGAGCCGTAGTAGTAGGCAGAAGCAACACCGTAGGCAAGCCTATGGCTATAATGTTATTGAAAGAGAACGCCACTGTAACCGTCGCTCACAGCAGAACGCAAAATTTAGGTGAACTTACTTCGCAGGCGGATATTTTGGTGGTAGCTATCGGAAAAGCAAGGTTTATAAAGGAAAATATGGTCAAGGAAGGCGCTGTCGTCATTGACGTGGGAATGAACAGAGTCGACGGAAAACTTTGCGGTGACGTAGATTTCGAAGCCATAAAGGATAAATGTTCCTATATTACGCCTGTACCCGGCGGTGTAGGTCCTATGACTGTAACTATGCTTTTGAAAAACACCGTCGACGCGGCGCACAGAAATGGCTAATCGCGATTATATAACGGTAGAAGAACTTAATTTTTACATCAACAACATTTTTCTTAGCGAAGAATTGCTTCACAACGTCCCCGTAGTGGGCGAAGTGAGCGGCTGTTCCGTCGTGGGCGGACATTGCTATTTTACCCTTAAAGACCCGAAAGCACAGATAAAAGTGTGCCTTTTTAATTGTGCCGGCAAATACGTTCCGCAAAACGGCGAAAAAGTTTTGGTTCGCGGAAGCGTAGATTATTTTATAAAAGGCGGCACGATTAACGTCAAAGCGTACGAAGTAAAATATTTCGGCATAGGTTTACTTAACGTAAAATTTCAGGAATTAAAGGATAAACTCGAAAAAGAAGGTCTTTTTCGCGAAGATTACAAAAAAGATCTGCCCGTATTGCCCAAAAGAATAGCTATAATAACAAGCATTAAGGGCGCTGCTGTGCAGGACTTCATTACTACCGTAAGGAAAGAAAACACTTATACAGACATAACGATAATAGACGTAAGAGTTCAGGGTGAATATTGTGCGCAGGACGTAATAACGGCGTTAAACAACGCCGATAATGAATTCTACGACCTTATAATAATAGCGCGCGGCGGCGGCTCGTACGAAGACCTGTTCTGCTTTAACGATGAAAATTTAGTGAGAACTATTTTTAATATGAACACACCGGTAGTGTCGGCGGTGGGACACGAAACCGATTATACTCTATGTGATTTCGTGGCCGACTACAGAGCAATTACGCCGACCGCGGCAGGGGAATTGATAGCAGGAACGGCAAAAAAAGCTAAACAAAAAATATCCGATTTAGTTGAAAATTTATCCGACGAAGCGAACGATTTGGTTAAATCAAACGTAGGTAATTTTATTGATATTTGCGAAGAATTGAAGCAAAACGTAGATTATTTATTGCAAAAAGAATACTCGAAAATCAAAAATTCGCTCGATATTGCAAAATTGCAGCAAAATGCAATATTTGAAAGAAATCAAGCAGATATAAATAAAAATCTGACCATTTTGGAACAGTTAAACCCGTTAAAGTTATTAAATGCGGGCTATTTTAGAATACTTAAAGAAGATAAGTATGTCTATAAAACGGTAGAATTGCAAAAAAACGACAAGATTGAAATTATCGGAATTGACGGAAAAATCGACGCGATAGTCGGACACGGAGGTAATGATGGATTACGAAAGTAACGTTAAAGAATTGGAAAAAATCGTGAAGAAACTTTCCGACGAAAAACTCGGAGTGACGGAAGGACTGGAACTCTACGAGAAAGGAATATCCATAGCGAAAGAGTGCCTTAAATCGTTAAACGAGATTAAAGGTAAAATGGAAGTTCTTAATAAGGAATTGGAGTCGCTGGAAGTAAACGCCGAGGAAGAAGATGATTGATTTCGAAAAAGAATTAGCCGAATTTTTCAAGTCAAAGAAGAGTCGTTATACAGAAAAGTTGTATAACGCGATGGAATACGCTCTTTTTCCCGGCGGAAAAAGAATTCGTCCGAAAATCATGTTTATGTCGGCGAAGTTTCTCGGTGTAGACGAAAAAAGGGTATTGCCTTTGGCTATTTCGTTGGAACTTATACATAATTACAGTCTTATTCACGACGATTTACCGTGTATGGATAACGATACGTACAGACGGGGCAAGTTGACTTGTCACAGCGCGTTCGGTGAAGCGATGGCTTTACTTGCGGGGGACGGATTGTTAAATCTTGCGTACGAAAATATGTACGAAGCCTGTATTACCGACGAAGAATTGTTGCCGGCGGCGAATTTTATCGCTTTTAACGCGGGGGCGGAAGGAATGATAGGCGGTCAGGCTATGGAATTTTCGTCCGACGAGTTCGACGACGGGTCAATAACCGAACTGTATATGAAAAAAACGGGCGCACTTATAAAATCGGCGGTTCTCACGCCGTCGTTTATTGCGTACGATAACGAGAAAAAGGCGGCTTTATCGACTTATGCCGACGCCATTGGACTTGCTTTTCAGCTAAGGGACGACTTGCTGGACGAAGATAAAGATGAAAAAAAATCATATCTTTTCGTCAACGGCAAAGAGAAAACCGTGTATATGCTCGAAAGGTTAAAAAAAATCGCAGAAAAATCGCTTTCTCGTTGGGCGGAAGGCAAAGAGCTTACGGAATTGAGCGATAAATTGACTTATCGAAACGTTTAATTCGTCGTTTTACTTATTTTTCTTTCTTCCCGACAATATATTTTTATAACGAAAATATTGTTTTGGCGGAGAAGAAGTGAAAAGTACGGTAAAATCTGCAGCTGACGGAAAGGAAAGGAATAAAATAAAAGGTAGCGAAGTTAAAGTGAAAAGACGTTTGTCCGAAAGTTCGGTATGGACGATAAAAATTACGCTTATTACGTTTTGTTTGGCGTTTATCGTAAGTTTTGCGACGTATCTTACTTCGAATAAATCGAATTTTATCATTTCCGTACTTACGCTTGCGTTGCTTATACTAATAGCTATAGCTTTCGATTCGGTGGGTGTTGCGGTGACGAGTTGCGACATAGCCCCGCTGCTTGCGTCGTCGGCGAAAAAAGTTAAAGGTGCAGCAATCGCCGTTAAACTCGTAAAAAACGCCGAAAAGGTATCCAATATCTGTAACGACGTCGTAGGCGATATGGCGGGAATAATCAGCGGAACGTGCGCGGCTACCATTGCGATACAATTGTTTTCCGCGGGTGGGGATTTGAACTTGTTTAACATTCTGATAAGTTCCGTCGTATCGGCGGTTACCGTCGGCG
>DJPE01000059.1:209-11983 GCA_002439705.1 Christensenella sp. UBA6420 | reverse complement strand
AGCTTGGCTGGTGGATATTTATTTATCGTAAATAACGGAGCGGTCAGGTTTCTTTCGTTTTTTGCGGCGTAAAGCAATGTGCACGGGACACTTCTTGCGAAAGAATAAACTTGTCAATATAATAAATTTGTGGTATCATTTGAAATGCTTACTATTTGCGGAGAGAAAAAAATGAACAAACAAGCTAAATTTCAACTGATACTATCGGGCGTTCTGTTCGCCCTTTTTATATTGTTACTCATATTGGTTCTGACAGTGGACGTACGCCCTATCGCTCCCGACGGCAGTGACGTGGGGCTTTCCACGATAAACGAAGCTATCGCCGACGCTGTCGGAGTAAACGACGGGTGGAAAAAACTTACCGACGTATTGCTGATAGTCGCGATGATAGAAGCGGTCGTTTTTGCGGGGTTGGGCGTTTTTCAGGGAATAAAAAGAAAAAGCCTTAAAGAAATCGACTACACTCTTATCGCCCTTGCGATAACCTATCTTACGATAGTTTTTTTGTACATTTTCTTCGAGTTGGTGGTAATTAACCGCCGTCCGATACTCGCCGACGGAAAAGCAGACCCGTCTTTCCCGTCTACCCACACCTTAGTCATTCTCGGCATACTCGGCACGGGAGTTACCGAAATAAACTATCTCGTAAAGAACAAACCTATAAGGATTTGCGCGTATATAATATCCTACGCCGTTATGCTTCTCGCCGTCGTCGGCAGACTCCTTGCGGGGGTGCATTGGTTCACCGATATACTTGCCGGTATCCTTTTAAGTCAGGCGATAGTCGCCGCGTATAACGGCGTAAGCGTTATCCTTACCGAAAAGAACAAACCCGAAACGGAAAACGAAACCGTTTCTCCCGAAATTGCCGAAAATACCGACGCGGCAAACGAATAAAAATACTTTTCTATACGAAAAAGCGGAACGGACAAATATCCGTTCCGCTTTAATTTTACGGTTAATTTTTAATAATCGAGCGGGAATTTCTTTACGAGAAGTTCCACTTCCTTTTTGACTTCGGGAATAGCCGCTTTGCCTTCGAAGACGATTTTCGCTATGAGTCTTCCTATAATTCTCATTTCTTCTTCTTTCATTCCCCTTGTGGTTACCGACGGCGTGCCTATTCTTATACCGCTCGTGACGGACGGTTTTCTCGTTTCGTTGGGGACGGTGTTTTTGTTGACGGTAATATTGGCTTTTTCGAGATTTTTTTCCACTTCGAGTCCCGTTACGCCCAAAGAAGTGAAGTCGCAGAGCATAAGGTGGTTATCCGTGCCGTCGGAAACGAGCTTTATTCCGCGCGAAACGAGTTCGTCTGCCAGAGCGGCGGCGTTCTTTACTATCTGACGCTGATATTCCTTAAATTCTTCGGTAAGAGCTTCGCCGAAAGCTACCGCCTTGCCCGCTATTACGTGTTCCAACGGTCCGCCCTGCGTGCCGGGGAATACCGCCTTGTCTATCTTCGTCGCTAATTCTTCCTTGCACATTATTATTCCGCCGCGCGGTCCGCGTAAGGTCTTATGCGTGGTGCTGGTGACGACGTCGGCGTAAGGAATAGGGCTCTGGTGCAGTCCCGCCGCGACGAGTCCCGCTATATGCGCCATATCCACCATTAAGTACGCGCCCACTTTGTCGGCTATCTCGCGGAAACGGGCGAAGTCTATCTCTCTCGGATATGCGCTCGCGCCCGCTACTATAAGTTTAGGTCTGTTTTCGACGGCTATCCTTTCCACTTCGTCGTAGTCTATCCTTTCCGTGACGGGGCTTACTCCGTAAGGTACTACGTTGTAATACTTCCCGCTTACGTTGGCTTTGCTGCCGTGGGTAAGGTGTCCGCCGTGGGATAAACTCATTCCCATTACGGTGTCGCCGGGGTTAAGTAAAGCAAGGTATACGGCGAAGTTGGCGTTCGCTCCGCAGTGGGGCTGAACGTTGGCGTGGTCGCAGCCGTAAAGTTCTTTAAGTCTGTCTATCGCTATCTGCTCTACAATATCTACGTATTTGCAACCGCCATAGTACCTGTGCCCGGGATACCCTTCGGCGTACTTATTCGTAAGCGGACTGCCCACCGCTTCGAGCACCGCTTTCGATACGAAATTTTCGCTCGCTATAAGTTCTATCGTCTTTTTCTGACGGGAAGTTTCTTTCCTTATCGCGTCGAAAACTTCCTTGTCCTGATTTTTAAGTTCGGTATATTTCATTAGTGTTTCTCCCGTGTTTACAGTATCTTTTCGTTAAGCATCTTAATTCCTTTTTCCGTAAAAAGGGATACCGCTTTATCGGTGTCGGATACCTTAAGCAGTATTTTCGCGCTGTCGGCTTTGAATAAAGCAAATGAGTAAAGGTAGTCTATGTTTATCCCTTCCTTTTCGAGAAGTTCAATAACTTCGGCAAGGGCGTTCGGTCTGTCGGGAACTTCCACGCCCAAAAGCAGAGTTTGTTCTACGGCAAACCCCGCCTTTTTAAGAACGTCGTACGCCTTTGCGTTGTCGCGGGCGATGAACCTTACTATTCCGTATTCTTTCGTATCGGCTATGGACAGAGTGACGAAATCTATCCCCGCCTTACCTAACGTGTCGGTAAGCTTGAATAATCTTCCCGGTTTGTTTTCCATAAAGACTGAAAGTTGTTTTACTAACATATTTTACCTCCCTTTATTATTCCGTAAATTTTCTTTTATCGACCACTCGCACGGCTTTGCCTTCGCTTCTCGGAAGGGTGTTCTGCTCGACGAGTTTTACTTTCGACGAAATGCCGAGATAACTTTGAATTTCGTTTTCTATCTTCTTTCTCAACGATTCCATATCCCCTATGTTGTCGCTGGCGAAACTTTCGTTTACTTCGACGTGGATTTCCATTACGTCGAGATTACCTATTCTGTCGACGTATATAATATAGTGCGGAGCTATGCCGTTTACGTTCATAATTGCCGCTTCTATCTGACTCGGGAACACATTGACTCCGCGGATAATAAGCATATCGTCGTCGCGACCGAGTACCTTGTTCATTCTTACCGTCGTCCGTCCGCAGGCGCATTTTTCGGCGTTAAGCGAAGTTATATCTCTCGTGCGGTAACGGATAAGGGGTTGTCCCGTCTTCGAAATCGTGGTAAAGACCAACTCGCCCTTTTCTCCGTACGGCAAGGGTTCTAACGTCACGGGGTCTATTATTTCGGGAATAAAATGGTCTTCCTGAACGTGACTGCCGTTTTTGTACCGACATTCCATCGCGACACCGGGGCCCGAAATTTCGCTCAGTCCGTAAATATCGAGAGCGGTTATATCGAGTTCTCTTTCGATTTCTTCTCTCATACTGTCCGACCACGGCTCGGCTCCGAATATGCCTACCTTTAATTTAAGGTCGGCAAGATTTATACCGTTTTTTTCCATTTCGGTGGCGAGATAAACGGCGTAAGACGGCGTACAGGCAAGAGCCGTCGCTCCGAAATCTCTTAATAAAGAAAGCTGCCTTTTAGTGTTTCCGCTCGACGCGGGAACTACGGCGCAACCCATTTTAGTCGCTCCGTCGTGAAGACCTAATCCCCCCGTAAACAGTCCGTAGCCGTAGGCTATGTGGATAACGTCTTTTTTGCTTATTCCCGCCATAGCCAACGCTCGGCAGATACATTCCTGCCATACGTCAAGGTCGCGTCGGGAATACCCTACTACGGTAAGTTTTCCCGTAGTTCCGCTCGACGCATGCAACCTTACTATATCGTCCATATCGTCGCAAAGCATACCGAAAGGATAATTGTTCCTTAAATCCTGTTTCGTCGTAAACGGAAGTTTACTTAAATCGGCTACGCTTCTTATATCTTCGGGTTTAAGTTTTATCGCGTCCATTTTCTCGCGGTAAACTTTAACGTTGTCGTAGACTCTTCTTACTAACTTTACGAGCCTTTCGCTCTGCAACGCTTCCATTTCGCTGCGGGTCATACACTCGTATTCGGGCGAGTAGATATAATCGTTTATATTTTTCATTCGTTCACCCCGTAACCGTACTCGAACGCCTTTTCGTTAAGGGTAAGGAACTTTTGCGGAACCGCTTCGGCAAGAGCTTTTTTCATAACGTCCTTATCGAAACCGCATTTTTTCGTAAGATACCCTATCATAACCGAGTTGGCGGCTTTTGAATTGCCGGCGGCGACTGCGAGAGAAAGAGCGTCTATTCCGTCGGCGTTTAATAACCGTTCTTCTATATCCTTAGGATATTCCGCCGCTCCCGTAACTACGGGCATAGGCAAAATTTCCTGCGTGGAATAAAGGATTTTTCCGTCCTTTTTAAGATAGTGCATATATCGTAACGCTTCCAGCTTCTCGAACGCCAAAATTACGTCGGCGTGTCCTTCGTCTATTACGGGAGAATTGACTTTCTCGCCCATTCTTACGAAAGTCATCACGCTGCCCCCGCGCTGAGCCATTCCGTGAACTTCGGATAGTTTTACGTCCAAACCTTTATATAAGGCGTATTTCCCTAAAACGCGGCTTGCAAGGAGCGTTCCTTGTCCGCCTACGCCTACTATAAGTATATCCATTAGTTTACTCCTCCCTTATTTTTATCGCGCCGAAACGGCATACCTTTTGACACAGCCCGCATTCGGTACAGAGCGAAAGGTCGATTTTCATTCCGTCTTCGCCGTTTATTATCGCGGGACAACCTAATTTAAGACAGGCTTTGCAGTTCCTGCAATCGGCGGTTATTTCGCAACCGTTATAAAGCCTTTTCGTAAGAAGAGCGCACGGTCTGCGAGCGATTATTACCTTGACTCCCTTTTCGGAAAGACAACTTTTTACCGTTTCCTTAAACAGGTCAAGGTCGTACGGGTCAACTACCGACACGCGGTCGGCTCCTACGCTGAGACAAACGTTTTCGAGCGACAAGCGGAAAGTAGGTTCGTTTTTTATATCCTTGCCCGTGGCGGGGTGGTTCTGATGCCCCGTCATTCCCGTGGTCGAGTTGTCCACGATTATTACGGTAACGTTAGCTTTGTTGTACACCGCGTCGATAAGTCCCGTTATTCCGCTGTGGATAAAGGTGCTGTCGCCTATTACCGCCACCGTGTTTTTGTACGCGTTCTCGTCGGCTTTGTCGAACCCTATCGCCATACCGATGCTCGCGCCCATACAAAGTACGCTGTCGATAGCGTTTAAGGGCGGAACCGCTCCCAAAGTGTAACAGCCTATATCTCCCGTAACGGTGACTTTAAGCTGTTTAAGCGTATAAAAAACTCCCCTGTGGGGACATCCCGCGCAGAGTACGGGCGGGCGGGCGGGAACTTCGGCGCGGGTAATTTCCGTCTTTATTCCCAAAACCTTTTCCCTTATTATGTTTGCGGAAAGTTCTCCCTGAACGGAAAATAAGTTCTTTCCTTCCACCTTTATTCCTTTCGCTTTAATAAGCGTTTCTATATGCGGTTCGAGTTCTTCAATTACTATACATCTGTCCACCGAAGAAACGAACTTTTCTATAAGGCGGTAAGGTAAGGGATAAACAAGCCCCAATTTAAGTACGCTTGCCGTCGGCAAAGCTTCCTTAACGTACTGATATACTCCGCCGGAACAGATAATACCGAGTTTTTTATCCCCGACTTCTATCTTATTAATCGAAAAATCGTTACTGTCTTCGCAGAGTTTATTTAACCTTTCTTCCACTGCTATATGCCGTTTTTTTGCGTTGCCCGGCATCATAACGTATTTAGGAACGTTCTTTTCGTAAGTTTTAAGGGGGATTTCTTCTCTGTCTTCTATTTCCACTAATCCTTGCGAATGAGCCACTCTCGTCGTTATTCTGAAAATAACGGGAGTGTCGTACTCTTCGCTTAATGAAAAGGCTAATTTCATAAAGTCTTTCGCTTCCGCGCTGTCCGACGGCTCTATTACGGGAACGTTGGCGGCGCGAGCAATAAGTCTCGTATCCTGTTCGTTCTGACTGGAAAACATCGCCGGGTCGTCGGCTACCGCAACCACGAGTCCTGCGTTTACGCCCGTGTAGGCGGCGGTATACAGTGGGTCTGCCGCTACGTTAAGTCCGACGTGCTTCATAGATACGATGGTTCTCGCCCCCCTTAACGACGAACCGAACCCTACTTCCAACGCCACTTTCTCGTTAGGCGACCATTCGGAATAAACGTCGTCGTAACGGGCGAGTTCTTCGGTAATTTCGGTACTCGGCGTACCGGGATAAGCGGTGGCTACTTTTACTCCCGCTTCGTAAGCTCCCCTTGCCGCGGCAAAATCTCCTAACAGTAATTTTTTCATATCGTCTCCTTTTTTCCGTCGTAAACCTTTCTTAAATCGGTCACTCTCTTGACTTTGCCTTCTCCCCGTTTTATCGAGAACGGCTCTACGAGCTTAACTTTGACGTCGAGCTGAATGACCGCTTTCATCTTAGCTTTAATTTTAGCCACAACGTTTTCCAAATCGGAATAGTTCGTAAGGAGAGAACTGTCCCCCACTTCCACGTGAACTTCGATTACGTCCATATAATTCTTTCTGTCCACGATTATTTCGTAGTTGTTGCCGAGTTCTGGCATATCCATAACCACGCTTTCTATCTGACTCGGGAATACGTTTACGCCCCTTATTATCATCATATCGTCGGTTCTTCCCACTACCCTCGCCATTCTCGCCGTCGTTCGACCGCATTTGCAGGGTTCGTACGTAAGGCTCGTTATATCTTTCGTTCTGTATCTTAAAATAGGCATACCCTGCTTGTCGAGAGTGGTAAGTATCATTTCGCCGTACTCGCCTTCGTTTTTCGCTTCGTTCTTTTCCACGTCGAAAATTTCGGGGTAGAAAAAGTCTTCGTTAATATGCATACCGCATTTTTCTTTACATTCGCCGCTTACGCCCGGTCCGCCCACTTCGGTAAGTCCGTAGTTTTCGGTGGGCAGAACGTGGAATATATCGGCAAGTGCCTTGTGCATTTCTGCGGTGGACGCTTCCGCTCCGACGAAAGCGTATTTTAATTTAAGTTCGTCGAGAATACCGAGTTTTTTTGCGGTTTCCGCAAGGTACATTGCGTAAGACGGGGTAGCTACGAGTCCCGTCACGCCGAAATCGCGCATAATCATAAGTTGCCGTTCGGTGTTGCCGCTACTCATAGGCACGACCGTCGCGCCTAATTTTTCTATTCCGTAATGAAGACCGAAACCGCCCGTAAACAGTCCGTAGCCGAAACTTACCTGTATTATATCTTCGTCGGTAGCTCCCGCCATAGAAAGGATACGTGCTATGCATGTAGCCCAGTTTTCAAGGTCGTAACGGGTATAACCGCCCACAATGGGTTTTCCCGTCGTTCCGCTCGACGCGTGAAGCCTAATAATTTCTTTCATCGGCACGGCGAAAAGGTTAAACGGATAATTATCCCGCAAATCGTTTTTTGTCGTGAAAGGTATCTTTTCTATATCTTTCAACGTTACGATATGTTCGGGTTTTAAGCCTATCGCGTCGAACTTGTCGCGATACATTTTTACGTTGTCGTAAGCGTACTTTACGATATGCCGCAACTTGCGTAGCTGTAAGTCGGCTATCTCCGCTCTCGACGCGGTTTCTATTTTTTTGTCAAACATTTTTTTCTCCGCAATAAAAAATCGTTAATACGTTTAATTATTGTACCATATAAACGAGATACTTTTCAACGCTTTCCCGCGGATAACGGGCATATAAAAAGTAAAACCCGCGTTCACAGGTTAAAAAATAAGGTTTTTCGATAAAAATTCTATTTGAAAACTTTATTTATCCTTAGTTTCGCAAGCCGAAATTTTAATTTCTTCGGTCGAAGTTTTACTTTCTTCGGTCGGAGTTTTCGGTTCGCAAGCGGAAGCGAACGTAAGGCAGACGACTTTATCCGCGCCGTGACTTAGTATTACGTCGGCGCATTCTCCGAGCGTTGCTCCCGAAGTCACCACGTCGTCCAATATTACCACCGTACCCGAAAACCCGCCTTTCGACATAAATTTGTCTTTCACGTTTTCGAAACGCTTTTCGTTGGATACTTTCGTTTGGTCGATACCGTCTTTACGGAAAAGGTTTTCGTTAAGTTTTACTCCCGTAATTTCGGAAAACTTAGCGGCGACGTACTTCATACCGTCGTAACCCCTTCTTTTTATCGCGGACGGCGACGACGGAACGAAACACACTTCGTCGGCTTTTATATTACTTTCGGCGTACTTTTCGGCAAGATATTTTCCGATATAATCCGCTATGTACGGCTTGCCCGAATCTTTATAAAACAAAACGTACTTCCTTGCAGTCTTTTCGTAACGGAACGCCGAAATCGTTTCGTACCCGCCGCGGATAACGACACTGTCTTTTATTTTGACGAGTCCTTTATTGCACTCGTCGCAAAGGGAATATTCTTTCTGCTCCTTATCGAGTTCTTTTCCGCAAACGTTACAGGTTATCCCTTCGGGGAAAAAGATTTCTCTTATTATATCGGACAACTTCCTTTTTATCCCCATAAAATCTCCACTTTGTGAACGTTCTTTTCCAAAAGGAATTTAAGAAGAGAATATCGCTTTGCGGTATAGTTGTTGCCGACCATTTTTCTGATACAGTTTTCGTCGCCGACTATTACCACCATCTTTTTCGCTCTCGTGACGGCGGTGTAGAGAAGATTTCTCGTCATTATCATATAGTTGGAACCGCTCAGAGCCAAAATAACCACCGGAAATTCGCTGCCCTGCGACTTATGCACGCTGATACAATACGCTAAGGTGAGTTCGTCCATGTCCGCACCGTCGTAAGTCACCACCTTGCCGTCGTCGAAAAGTACGTCCACGCCGCCTTTGCCTACCGACGCGACTATCCCTATATCGCCGTTAAAAACGCCGCTTCCCACTTCTCCCGTATCGGGCTTACGCCAGCTTAAACAATAATTGTTGACGGTCTGCATAACTTTGTCCTTTACTCTGAACGTGGTCTTCCCGTGGACTATTCCGTCGCCGTCGGGGTTGAGTTCTTTCTGAATTTCGGCGTTGAGATTTTCCACTCCGACTATGCCTTTCCTTACGGGAGTAAGTACCTGAATGTCGTTCGTGGTCACGTTAGCGAATTTCGGTATTCTCGATTTTAGCATACCGATTACGGTATTTACGATATCCGAACCGTCGATTTTGTTGTTTACGAAAAAGTCGTGTTTGTTATCGACAAGGGGCATTTCGCCGCGGTTTATTCTGTGGGCGTTGGTTATTATAAAGCTCTTTTCCGACTGTCTGTAAATTTCGGTAAGGCTCACCACGTCGATTACTCCGCTTTCTATTACGTCGGTAAGAATGTTGCCGCACGACACGCTCGGCAGTTGGTCCTTATCTCCTACGAGTACGAGTCTTGCTCCCCGCGGTGTGGCTTTAAGTAAGGCGTAAAAAATATAAATATCCGCCATGCTTATTTCGTCTACTATTATTATATCGGCGGTAAGAAGATTGCTTTCGTTTTTCTCGAACTTCCCTTCCGCGGCGAAGTCCACGCCGAGCAGACGGTGAATGGTCTTCGATTCCGTCCCCGTCATTTCGGTCATACGCTTGCTTGCTCTCCCCGTCGGCGCGCAGAGAATAACTTTCTTTCCCCTGTGTTCCGCAATGGTCGTGATAGCTTTTATTATAGTGGTTTTTCCCGTGCCGGGTCCGCCCGTTATTACGGTGACGCCAGAAGAAAAAACCTTCTTTACCGCTTCCTTTTGCTTGTCGTGCAAGGTAATGGACTGCGTTTTTTCGTAGTTTCTTAATTCCTTATCTTCGTCCACGTCCCATCTGTCGACGCCTTTCTTTAAGAGTATAAGTTTAGTCGCGATGGAATTTTCCGTGCGGTAGTTTAAGTCGGTAGCTATGGTTTCTACCCCGTCCACGTTCACCGTCTTTACGTTAAACATCCCGTCAAGGACTTCTTCCACCGTGGAAGAATCCACCGAAAGAAGTTTGGACGCGCTTTCTATAAGGATATTTTTAGGAAGACAGGTATGACCGCCTTTTCCTGCGGCTTCGTTAAGGGTATGCACTATCCCCGCCTTAATCCGGAAATCGCCGTTCCTGTCTATGCCCATTTTTTCGGCTATCTTGTCCGCCGTCAGAAAGCCTATTCCGTCGACGTCTTCTATTAGAATATATGGATTGTTACTGATTACCGATATGGTTGACTCGCCGAAACACTTATAAATTTTTAACGCAAGTCCCATCGTAAGCCCGAACTTTTGCAGGAAAAAAAGGCTTTCTTTCATCTGTTTGGTCTTGCGATAGCTTTCCACTATGTCGGCTAATTTGGAACGCCCTATCCCCGGCACTTCGCGCAACCTTTCGGGGTGATGGTCGAGAATATCCATGGTATCCATACCGAAAGTGTTTATTATCTGCATAGCGGTCTTTTCGCCCACGCCTTTGAACAGTCCGCTCGAAAGGTACTTATAGACCCCTTCCAAATCGTCGGGTTCGCTAATTTCCGCGCTCTCGACCACGAACTGCTCTCCGAAACGGCTGTTCTTCTTGAATTCGCCCGTAAGGAGCATGACTTCCCCTTCGCTTACGAGCGGAAAAATACCGACGGCAGTAAAAAAATCGCCGTCGGTCTCGAAATTCAAGACGGTATAACCGTTCTCTTCGTTCACGAAGATTATATCCGCTACTCTACCTTTAACAGTCATTACAGATACTTTTTCAGTTCCTCCGTTTTATCGGTCTTTTCCCACGCAAATTCTGGGTTGCCGAAGTGTCCGTAGCTTGCGGTCTTTTCAAACTGCGGCGCATTCAATTTAAGGTTGCTTATTATAGCCAACGGACGGAAATCGAATACCTTTCTCACTACTTCCGACAGTTTTTCGTCGGTAAGTTTGCCCGTGCCGTGAGTGTTTATGTCCACCGATACGGGATTGGCTTTTCCGATAGCGTAGGCTACCTGAATTTCGCAGGACTTGGCAAGTCCCGCCGCAACTATGTTCTTCGCGACGTAACGGGCGTAATAAGTCGCGCTCCTGTCCACCTTTGTGGGGTCTTTACCCGAGAAGCAACCGCCGCCGTGGGGAATAAATCCGCCGTAGGTGTCCACAATAATTTTTCTTCCCGTAAGTCCGCTGTCCCCTTTCGGTCCGCCGACTACGAATCTGCCTGTCGGGTTAATGTAATATTTCGTGTTTTCGTCGAGATATTTTTCAGGGATAGCTTTCTTAATTACTTCTTCGAGCATATCTTTACGCAATACTTCCATATCTACGTCGGGGTCGTGCTGGGTACTCAATACCACAGTATCCACTCTTACGGGTACGTCGTCGTCATATTCTACCGTAACCTGCGCCTTTCCGTCGGGACGGAGATAACTAAACTTACCTTCCTTTCTTACTTCCGCAAGGCGTTTGCAAAGTTTGTGACTTAACACTATCGCAAGCGGCATATATTCTTCGGTTTCGTCCGACGCAAACCCGAACATAAGTCCCTGGTCGCCTGCGCCTATCTTGTCGAAATCGCTTCCGCCCGCCTTTTCTTCCAGGCTGTTGTCCACGCCCAAAGCTATATCGGGGGACTGACGGTTAAGGAGTACCTTTATTTCCGCTCCGTCTGCCGAGAAACCGTATTCTTCCTTATTGTATCCTATCTTTCTTATTGCGTCTCTCGCCACCTTTTCTACGTCTACCTTGGCTACCGTGGTGATTTCACCCATAACGAGCAAAAAGTTTTCGGTGCAGCAACATTCGCAAGCTACTCTCGCGTTCTTGTCTTCCGCTAAAATTGCGTCGAGTACGGCGTCGCTTATACGGTCGCAGACTTTGTCGGGATGTCCTTCCGTTAC
>DJPE01000059.1:0-144 GCA_002439705.1 Christensenella sp. UBA6420 | reverse complement strand
TTTTCATAATAATTCTCCTTTTGTAAAAACAAGTAAGGCGGTTTTTCGCCGCCTTACTGTAATAACTTTTTAGACGGTTATTCCTCGTCGGCGGTTATCCGCCTTCGTAGTTTTAATTTTCCTTACCTACTATTCTTCGTCGTC
>DJPE01000085.1:4867-5198 GCA_002439705.1 Christensenella sp. UBA6420 | reverse complement strand
AAGAAATTTTAAGTAAGATAAAAGAAGTCGCCGAAAAAGAAAAGATAACTCTTGCCGAAATTAACGCTCTCGGCGCGGTGGACGATTTTACCGTAGGGTGCTATAAAGTAGACGAAAAGAAATATTACCCGAACGAATTTAAGGGGTGCTACGAAATAGTTTCCCTTACGGGGACGATTAACACCATGAACGGCGGATATTATTCCCATATTCACATGAGCGCGGCGGACATTAACGGCAACGTGGTCGGCGGACATCTCAATAAAGCGATAGTCGGCGTAACCTGCGAAGCGGTGATTACCGTAATCGACGGCGTAGTAGACAGAAAGTA
>DJPE01000085.1:0-4820 GCA_002439705.1 Christensenella sp. UBA6420 | reverse complement strand
GATAAATTTATTTAAGTTCTGACGGTTTACGGTTTTGTAAGTTTTCGGGGGGAAGAGAAGAAAAAGTTTTTGACGACTTTTTATCGGAAATATTGCAAACGGTTTTATTTATGGTAAAATAGGCGTATGTATTCTGTATTACTCGTTATTATTTACGTTGCGTTTATAAGTTTGGGCTTGCCGGATTCTCTTTTGGGAGCGGGGTGGCCCGAGATGCACGTCGAAATCGGCGCGCCGCTTTCATATGCGGGGATAATCACCATGCTTATTTCGGTGTTTACCATAATATCGAGTCTTGTAAGCAATAAAATAACCGTCAAAATAGGCTCAGGCTTGTTTACCGCAATAAGCGTATCCCTTACCGCTCTCGCTATGATAGGGTTTTCGTTTGCGAATTCGTTTTGGATATTAGTCGTTCTTACCGTTCCGTACGGTCTCGGAGCGGGCGGCGTGGACGCTACTCTTAACAATTTCGTCGCACTGCATTACAAGTCGCGGCATATGAGTTGGTTGCACTGTTTCTGGGGCGTGGGAGCCATGATTAGTCCGTACATTATGGGATACAGCATAGGCACTAACGCAGGCTGGCACGGCGGATACAGGATAGTTGGGCTTATTCAGGTAGTCCTTGCGGTAGCTTTGTTTATAAGTCTTCCTTTATGGAAGAAAGTTGACGTAAAGGCGGAAGAAACCGAAGAAATAAAGAGCGAAAACCTTAGTCTTAAACAGATTTTCTCGATAAAAGGCGTATTCGTGTGGCTGATAGGATTTTTCTGCTACTGCGCGCTGGAACAGACTATGATGCTGTGGTCGGGAACGTATTTCGCTCAATACAAACTTATCGACTCGGAAAAAGCGGCGTTTTACTCTTCGTTCGTGTTTATAGGAATAACGGCGGGGCGGTTTATAAGCGGTTTCGTGTCGGAAAAACTCGGAGATAAACGCCTTATAAGGATAGGTTATTCGGTAATTTTAGCGGGGCTTGTTTTAGTGGCGATACCGGTAAAAAGCGTAATTCCGTCGGTGATAGGCTTTATCGTGGCGGGAATAGGGTGCGCGCCCATTTATCCGTCAATTATCCACGCCACGCCCGACAATTTCGGCAAGGAAAAATCGCAGGCAATAATAGGGGTGCAGATGGCGTTCGCGTACACGGGAATTACTCTTATGCCGCCGCTGTTCGGACTTATCGCGCAAAACGTAAGCGTAGGATTTTTGCCGCTGTACGTCTTTATTTTCACCGCTTTGCTTATAGTCGCTTGCGAAGTGTACTATGCGAAAAAGGCGAAAAACGTATATTGATATTTATATAAATCGGAGAAAAATATGAAAATTGATTTTAATAAAATTGAAGAAAAATGCGTCGAAAATTTCAAAAACGGCGTAGGGAAAGTTTATCTCAGAGTCTGTAACGACGAAGAAGAAAACATAATTTTAATCCGTATTCCTAAAGGTAGCGTAATAGGTTTGCACACCCACGAAACCGACAGCGAAACCGAACTCGTGTTGCAGGGGGAAGTCGTGTTTACGATAGACGGAAAAGAAGAAACGGTAGAGAAAGGTCAATGCCATTTCTGCCGTAACGGTTCTTCCCACACCGCCCGTAACGACTGCGACGAAGACGCAATAATTTTCGCCGTAGTGCCGCTACTTAAACGTTAATGAAATGCTATCTTTGTCCGAACGACTGCGGGATTGACCGCGGCGAAAGGGTAGGGCTTTGCAAAGTCGGCGAAGAAATGCGAATTTGCCGCATAGCTCCGCACTTTTACGAAGAGCCGGTAATAAGCGGAGAAAGGGGGAGCGGAACGGTCTTCTTTTCGGGGTGCAGTCTGGACTGCTCGTTCTGTCAGAACTACGAAATAAGTAAAACCGCGGCAGGCAAAGTTTTCACACCCGAAAATCTCGCCGACGAACTGAAAAAACTCGTCGATACGGGGGTACACAATATAAATCTCGTCACGCCCACGCATTATTCGGAAAGAATAAGAAAAACCCTTGATATTTATCGTCCGCCCGTGCCCGTCGTGTATAACACTTCGGGGTACGAAAAAGCCGAAATTATCAAGGAAATGAACGATTACGTCGATATTTATCTGACCGATTTCAAGTATTCGAGCAACGAAAAAGCGGCGGAATTTTCGGGAAGAAACCGCTACTTCGATTACTGTCTTTCCGCCACGGAAGAGATGGTGAAAGCGAAACCGCTCGTATACGGCGAAGACGGTATGCTTAAATCGGGCGTAATCGTAAGACACCTGTATTTACCGGGAGAGTGGGAAAATACGAAAGGGGTAATAGATATATTCGCCGACAGGTGGAAAGACTCCGCCGTGTTCAGCCTTATGAGTCAGTTTTTCCCGACTTACAAAAGTCCGATAAAAAGAACCCTTAAACCCGTCGAATACAAGATAGCCGTAAACTACATTCTGAAAAAAGGCGTAAAAAACTGCTTCGTGCAGGAGCTTTCTTCTGCCGACGCTTCCTTTGTCCCCACATGGGATTTAACGTAGCGTTCCATACGCGTTTCTTTACGCCGCAAAAAACAGGGGAAAGACAAGTTTTCGCAAGAAGAATTTTCAATTTCTCTGCGACTATTTAAGGTCGCTGTTCAGAAGAATTTTCAACGCTTCGGTCACTTCTTTGCCCGACAGGTTTCTTATAGCTTCGAGCTTGTCTTTTTGCGGTTCGGTGGCGGGTGTTTTTTGCTGTTTCTGCTTATTGTTCATCATATTCATAAGCATTGAAAACATCGGATTTTGTTGTGTCAGGTCGTTAATCTGTCCGTTCCCCGACAGTGCGGACATCATATCGGCAAGGTTGTTGTTGCCGCCGTTTTTCATTCCCATAAGAAAGGGCAGGAGCATCATTAAATTAGTGTTCATGGCAAATAATTAACTATTTTTTAGTTGAGTAATCAAAGAACGCATCTTTTCTGCTTGTTCTTTGGTCAGAAAGGGGAGAGCGTTGTTGTAAAACGCGTCGAGTTCTTCCGCGCTCACGTTGCCGTTCGATAAACTGCCTTTCTTGAAAAGTTCCGCCGTCAACTGCTCTTCGGAAAGTCCCGAATATTTGTTCAACGCTTCGTTAAAATCTTCCGTTTCAACGGTCTTTTTTTTCTTTTGCGAACGGATAAAATTATGTATGTTCATATTAGCTCCTTTTTAGTTATCGTATGCGGACTAAAACAAAGTTGTTACCGCGTCGTAAATTGCGTTTAAGGTTTTCGTCACGTCTTTTTCTCCGTTGCACGCGCCGAGAGAAATTCTCACCGCTCCGTACGGCGAAGTGCCGAGAGCCTTGTGGGCAAGGGGAGAACAGTGTAAGCCGCTCCTTACCGCGATTTTATATTTAGAATTAAGAAAATCCGCTACCGCGTCGGGAGAAACGTTCTTTATATTAAACAGTATTACGCCGTTATTCGCCGCGTATAAAGAAACTTTGTCCATATCTTTAAGTCCGTTAAAAAACTCGTTCGTCATAAGGTCCGTTTTCTTTTTTATATAGTCGAAATTTTTGTAAGTCCACTTTATTCCTTCCCGTAATCCCGCTATCGCAGGGGTGTTCAGAGTACCGGCTTCCATTCCGTCGGGTATAGTGTTTGGGTGACTTATATTAAGACTTGAAGTACCCGTACCGCCGAAAATACGCGCGGATAAAGAAACGTTATTTCTTGCGAGAAGGAAGCCGGAGCCCTGTACGCCGTGCAGAGCCTTGTGTCCGGCGAAAGCGCACATATCGACGTAGGATAAATCAATTTTTGCGTGTCCCGCGGCTTGCGCCATATCCACGAGAATTTTCGCGTCGGATTTTAGCCTTACCGTTTTCGCAATGGAGTTTACGTCGTAAGCTTTTCCGGTAACGTTGCTCATCGCGGTGAAGACTACGAGAGAAGTAGGTTTTTTTAAGGCGTTTATTAAACTTTTTTCGTCGGCGAAGTCTATAATTTTCAGCGTGATTATTCCGTCGTCGGCAAGTTTTTTTAAGGGGCGCAGGACGGAATTGTGGTCGTATACGCTCGTTATTACCTGCCGTGACGGAAGAGTTCCGAATATGCCGAGATTAAGGGCTTCGGTGCAGTTTTTCGTAAAAATAACGTTGCCGTCGAAGAAGCGTTTTTTTATTTCTTCACGGCAGTTTTCGACGATAATTCCGGCGCGGATACTTTCGTCGTGACTGCTTCTTCCGGGGTTTGCCGAACGGCTTATTTCTTTAAGCACGGCTCGCTTTACCCGGAAAGGCTTGTACCGCGAAGTGGCGGCGTTGTCGAGATATATCATTTTCCCTCCGTAACCCGAAACGGTTTTTTTTAATATAAATGTAACAGGTCGATAAAAATATATTCCGCAGCTTCGGGAAATATATCGGCCGATTACGCAAAGGAGAAAAGGACATGGATTACTTGGCTGTTTTCAGACAAAGGAGCGACGCTCTCAAAGTACTCAACGCGTTGCGCGCAAAAAAAATCGCCTGCGCCGCCGTCAATACGCCGTCTTACCTTAAAGCTGGGTGCGGCATAAGCGTAGTCTTTCCGTATTACCTGAAAGACAAAGTGCAGGATACTATACGCTCGGTCGGGGCTACTTCTTTCAGTGGTTTCTACAATAGATAGCGGACCGCCCCATGCACATTGCTTTACGCCGCAAAAAAACGGGGAAGACGATTCTTCACAAGCGATATATGATTAGAAGACAAAAAAGCGGATATGAATTTTAGTTTTTTTGTGGCTTTTACGAAAACTTCACCTACCGTACTTAGTACGCCTACGTCTCGTTTTCGCAAAAAATCAACGCACCTGTGCCACTCCTGCCTTCGGCTAT
>DJPE01000084.1:12159-17196 GCA_002439705.1 Christensenella sp. UBA6420 | reverse complement strand
GTGCCACTCCTGCCTTCGGCTATCGCTTGACACGCTAATCGGGTATATGTTACACTTCTAAATAATATAATAGTAATAACGCATATACCCGTACGCGTGCAAGGCAAAATGAACTACAATTCTTCCGAACTCAATAAGACCGACCTAACTTACGGCGTGTACTACACCGTAGGCGGCGACGGCTATTGGCTCGGCAACGCGGAAAGAATATTCCGTTCTCTCGTGCAAGAAGGTTCTTTATCTCTTTACGTTTTTGACAAACTCAATTCTTTAAGCGAAGTCGTCGACGCGCTCAACACTTACAGTTTTTCCGCCGAACCCAACGTGGTAATAGTCAAGGACTCGGACTATAAACTTACCGAAAGCGACAGAAAAACGCTTAAAAATCTCGTTTGCGACGAAGGGTATCTGTTGTTTCTCAACGTAAAATTCTTTGCCGAAAAAGGAAAGAACGACAAAAAGAAAAATACGGCGAGTTTATCGAACGACGAAAAAAAGGCGTTTAACGTAATAAACTGCGACAAGCTCGATAAGTTCGCGTGCGCGAGATACGCCGAAAAACTTTTTCCCGACGGAATAGACAGAAACGCCGCTTTACTCCTTGCCGATTATTGCAACTGCGATATGGCAAGAATAAATATCGAAGCGAGAAAGTTATCCGACTACTGCGGCGAAAGGAAAGTCACTTCCGAAGACGTGTCGGAAATAGTGGTGGAAGACACCGATTTGCAGGTTTTTATGTTCGTCAACAGCATAGTTGACGGCAAAAACGAACTTGCGAGAAAACAGCTTGCGAGATTAAGAAAGAGAGGCGAAAGCCCCGCTCTTTTGCTGTCGTCGCTTATTTCGCAGTACAGGCGTATGCTTTATGCGAGTATGAGTCCGCTGTCGGATAAAGAACTCGCCGATTTGTTCAAAGTCAAGGAATACGCAATAACGAAAGTCAGAGAGAACAGAAAATTATCGAAAAAACAGTTAAAGACCACTCTTGAAAATTTAGTGTCCTACGAATACAAATTCAAGAGCGGAGTAATGAGCGAACAGACCGCTTTTGATGCGGCAATTACCGGTCTTATCGCAAAGGAGAACGTATGAAAGTAATTTTCAGCGACAAAGTAATAGCGATTCTTCGAAAGATACCCACGGCGGTATGGTTTCTTTTCCTGGCGGTAGTGTGTTTCTTTAAGGATTGCAGTCAGCTTATCACCGCGTTCAAAGAGGTAATAAACGTGCTTAATCAGGCGCTTATCGAACAAGGTGCGGAGATTTCCGTCAACGCCACCGCAGTCACCGTGTTCGGTTGCATATTCAAAGCTCTTTGGTCTGCCGCCATAGTAGAACTTTTTATGTTGGTGGCGTACACCGTTCTCGCAAGGAGATTTTATTGCGCGATTAACAAAAAAGATTTTTCGTTCCGTTTAAGAATAGTCTTTATAATGAGCTATTTTATTCTCGGAATATTCAATATAAGCGGATTTTTCTGGGAGGCGGGATATTCCTTAATCGACGCTTGCACGGGATATATTATCCCCGCGTTGGCGTTAGGGTTTTATTACGAAGACTTCCGTAAAAGGTTCGTGCCGAAGCGTAACCACGCTAAGTGTTTCGGTTTCGCCGCGACTATTTACGTCGGAATATATTTCGTGTTGAAACTCGGCACCGCGGTAAGATATACCGTTACGCCGGGACTTAATCTGACCGTTCTCGATACGGCGGCTGTCTGGGTCGATTTCGGTTTGGTGGTCGTGTCGTGCTTGCGTATCTTAATTACAGAAGACTCGACAAGATTGCGAAAGAGCCGGAAGACAACGACTTGTTTATCCCTAAAGAAAATAACGACGACAAGATTTTCAAAGATCTTGGATTTTAACGAGGTGAGAATATGGCAGTAGGAATCGGTAATATCGTTTCTTTGGTTTTTGCGGTAATGATTACGGGGCTGATAGACGTGTTTTTTATTAAGAAAAAAGCGCCCGTACTCGTAATAATCTATACCGTATCCATGTGCGTGTATATAGGGCTTTTCGTGGCGTCCTGGTTCCTTGCCGGAATGGGGCTTGCCTTAGCGCTGGCGAACGTGGCGGCAGTGACCATGGCGGTAGCGGCGGTAGTCGTGTACCAGAACGAATTTAAGAGTATGTTTTTCAGTCTGAGCAAACTTACCGACAAAAAGCAAAACGCCGAAAAATTCAGTAACGAAGAAATACAGAAGTGCATAGAAGAGATAGTAAAGGCTTGTCAGACGATGTCCAAGGCAAGGACGGGAGCTTTGATAGTAATCGCCCCGACCAAAATAAATCAATACGTACTCGATTCGGGCGTAGAAGTGGGAGCTTTGCTTACGGCGTCGTTACTTGAAAGTATCTTCAACACCCGCGCGCCGATGCACGACGGAGCGGTAATAGTTAAGGGCAACAGAGTCCTTGCGGCGGGCTGCTTCCTGCCTTTATCGCAGACGCAGGCTATAAGCAAAGACGTCGGCACCCGTCACAGAGCGGCGATAGGAATAACGGAAGAAAGCGACAATTTAAGTATCGTCGTAAGCGAAGAAAACGGCATCATTTCGATAGCGAAAAAAGGTATTCTTCGCAGATATATCACGCCCGAAAGGCTGTCAGATATTCTTTACGAAACTTACGGAGTTTCGGCTCGTATGTATCAACAAAAACGTTAAATCTTCGGAGGGAAAATGGAAGTTATTGGAAAGAGCAAAATACTTTTACCGAAAAAGGGAATAGACTACGAAAAATGGGCGGTAATCGCATGCGACCAGTTCACGTCGCAGCCCGAGTATTGGGAAAAGTTAGCCGAGTACGTCGGCGACGCTCCGAGCACCCTTAATCTTATTTTTCCCGAAGTGTACTTAAAAGGAGACATTACCGAAAGGGTAAACAAAATAAATTCCGCAATGCAGCGGTACGTAGACGACGGTATCTTTACGGAAATCGACGGCTTTATCCTTACCGAAAGAACGGTAGAAGGGGGCAAAAAGCGTCTTGGGCTCGTGTTGAGCGTCGATTTGGAAACTTTCGATTACAGAAGGGTAAGAGCGGCTATCCGTTCCACCGAAGACACCATTCTCGAAAGACTGCCCGTAAGAATGGAGATAAGAAAGAATGCGCCCATAGAACTGCCGCATATATTGCTTCTCGTAGACGACCCCGACAAAAAAATTATAGAACCGCTGTACGAAAACAGAGATAAGTTGAAAAAACTTTACGACTTCGACCTTAACATGAACGGCGGACACATAAGGGGATACGAAGTCGACGATACCGACGAAATCATAGAAAAATTCAATTCCTTGCTCGACCGTCGGGAACAGATAAGAAAATACGGCGTCGATGCGGGAATAATGCTCGCCGTAGGCGACGGCAACCACAGTATGGCTACCGCAAAAGAGCATTGGAACATAGTAAAACAAAATCTGAGCGAAGAAGAAAGGGTTAATCACCCCGCGCGTTTCGCTCTCGTAGAAGTCCTCAACGTGTATGACGACGGGCTGGCGTTCGAACCTATCCACAGGGTAGTTTCGACAGGGGGAAAAGAGTTTGTCGAAGGGTTAAGAAACAACCTTAGCGGCAAAGGCAAGCTGCGTTTAGTCACGACGGAAGGAGATATTACGGTGGATTGCCCCGAAAAATCGGGCGAAACCATCTTAGCCGTGCAGACCCTTATCGAAAAATATCTTGCCGACGGTAAGATAAAAGTAGATTATATCCATGGCGAAAACTATCTTCGCGAACTCGTGCGTACGCCCGACGAAGTAGGCGTAATTATGCCCCGATTTGCTAAATCGGAGTTAATAAGTTACGTTATGAACGTCGGTAATTTACCTAAAAAAGCTTTTTCCATCGGAACGGCGGAAAACAAAAAATACTATATTGAAGCGAAGAGGATACGAAATGAATTTGAAAGTTTGTAAGTTCGGCGGGACTTCCATGGCGGATAAAAACGCCGTTTTAAGAGTTAAAGACATAGTAAACAGCGATAAATCACGGCGTTTCGTCGTGGTCAGCGCGCCCGGCAAAAGATTTTCGGGCGATATAAAAATAACCGACCTTTTATACAGATGTTTTGAAGAAAAGGATAATCCCGTGGCGTTTGACGAGCTTTTTTCGAAAATTCGGCTCCGTTATACCGAAATGGTCGAAGATTTGGGACTTAATATCGATATTAAAAAATATCTCGACGAAGCGGAAGACGGTATAAAGAAAAGCAACGCAGCCGACTATGCGGCGAGCAGGGGCGAATATTTAAGCGCGAGAATTATGTCCGAAGTTCTCGGATTGGAATTTATCGACGCGAGCGAGATAATAAAATTTACGATAAAGGGAGCTTTCGACGCAGACACCACGAACGATCTGGTATCGAACACCCTTTCCATTAACAAAGGGGCGGTTATTCCCGGTTTTTACGGCGAAATGCCCGACGGAAGAATAAAAACTTTTACCCGCGGCGGAAGCGATTTTACGGGGGCGATAATAGCAAGGGGCGTTACGGCGGACGTGTACGAAAACTGGACCGACGTGGACGGTTTTATGACCACCGACCCGAGAATAGTCCATAATCCCGTCCTTATAGATACGTTAAGCTACGAAGAACTCCGCGAGTTGTCGTATATGGGAGCGAGCGTCCTTCACCCCGATTCGACTTTCCCTTTGCAAGGCACGCACATTCCTATAAATATAAGGAACACCTTTAACCCCGAAGCGAAAGGGACTTACATAGTTAAAGACGTTACGGGCAGGAACGGCAGACTTATTACCGGTATCGCCGGCAGAAAAGGTTTTACTACGATTTTAATTAAAAAGAGTATGATGAACGCCGAAGTAGGTTTCTGTCGAAAAGTTCTTTCCGTACTCGAAAGTTACAACATAAGTCTCGAACACATGCCCACGGGAATAGACACGATGAGCTTAATTATTCCCGACAGCGATTTGGTCGGCAACGTGGAATTCGAGCTTATAGAAAAAATCCGCGGCAGAGTCAACCCCGACCTTATCTACGTTTATAAGGATATATCCTTGCTTGCGA
>DJPE01000084.1:0-12139 GCA_002439705.1 Christensenella sp. UBA6420 | reverse complement strand
CACGGAATGAGCCATCAGGCAGGTACCGCGGCGAAAGTGTTTATGGCGCTCGCCACCGCCGATATAAACGTAAAAATGATAGATCAGGGCAGCAGCGAAATTAACATAATTGTAGGCGTAAGCACAGCCGACCTTGAAAAGGCGATAAGCGTAATTTATCACGCTTTCTTTTAGAAAACTTAAATAATAGGGTAAAAATTATGTACAGAGTGATAAAAAAGGAAGAGTTACAAAATCCGTCGCAATACGAGTGGTTCAACACTTTTTCGAATCCGTGTTTCGGTCTTAACGTAAAAATGGACGTGACGAAAGTTATCGAACACTCTAAAAGGACGAAAACTAAATTTTTTATCAACGTGCTTTATCTCGTCGTAAAGGGTCTTAATTCGGTGGACGAAATGCGTATGCGGCAGGTAGGGGAAGAAATTAGGCTGTACGACGTAATAAATCCTACCTTTACCGTAATGACAGAGCAAGGCTTTTTCGAAAACGCAGGGTTTAAGATGATAGACGACTACAAAGGCTTT
Source organism: Christensenella sp. UBA6420 (assembly GCA_002439705.1). Lineage (GTDB taxonomy): Bacteria > Bacillota > Clostridia > Christensenellales > DTU072 > CAG-1782. The sequence continues at coordinate 11,612 of DJPE01000084.1, read as the reverse complement.
TACGCAAAGTGTCTCGAAGTCCTGGAAGAAACGAAAACGGAAGAAAAAATCAAAGACGGCTACAACGATTCCGCCGCATACGACGACTATTATATTACCTGTCTTCCGTGGCTTTCTTACGAATCTATGACTCATCCGCTCTGCAACGATAATAAAGAATCTTCTTCCTGTCCGAGAGTATGTTGGGATAAATTCAGAGAAGAAAACGGAAAAACAGTCTTCGTACTCAATATAACGGTAAGCCATTGTTTCGTCGACGGCAGGCGTATAAGTACCGTTTTTAACAATATTCAGGACAATTTCAACCGAGCCGAAGACCTGCTGAAATAAGGAAAACCGTATGGAAAACAAAATCAAAGTATTCGAAAACAAACAAGTAAGAACGATATGGAACGCCGACGAAGAAGAATGGTATTTTTCGGTAGTCGACGTCGTTTCCGTTTTAACGGATAGCGCAAATCCGAATAACTATTGGAAAGTATTAAAAAACCGACTGAAAAAAGAAGGAAGTGAGTTGGTTACAAATTGTAACCGACTGAAACTCCGTTCTCCGAAAGACGGAAAAACTTATAATACTGATTGCCTTGACACGAAAGGCGTATTACGACTCGTTCAGTCCATACCGTCACCGAAAGCCGAACCGTTCAAGATGTGGCTTGCGCAAGTGGGGAGCGAAAGATTGGACGAAATAGCCGACCCCGAAAAAGCGATACTTCGCGGAGCTGATTTTTACCGAGCAAAGGGATATACCGAAGGTTGGATAAATCAGCGGTTGCAGACGATAGAAATGCGTAAGAAGTTGACGGACGAGTGGAAAGAACGCGGAGTAAAAGAAGGGGTAGAGTACGCTATACTTACCGACGAAATGACGAAAGCGTGGAGCGGAATGTCGGTTAAGGAATACAAAGAACTGAAAGGACTTAAAAAAGAAAACTTACGCGACAATATGACGGATATAGAACTCGTCCTTAATATGCTTGCGGAAGTCACCACGACGGCGTTGTCGAAAAACGAGCAACCCGATACTTTTGAAAAAAGTAAAACCATTGCGACAAGGGGCGGAAAAGTAGCGAAAAACGCAAGAACCGATATCGAAAGCCAGTTGGGTCAGTCGATAGTTTCTCCGCTTAACGCAAGCGATAAACCCGCTCTCGAAGTAAGACGCGACGATAAAGAAAACGATTAAATTCCGAAAACGCGAATAAAGAAAACGAGCAAGGCGAAAAGCCTTGCTTTCTTTTATCTATCCATAACTCAAAACCATAGGTTTTGAACTTCACTGCCGTGAGTCTTCTTCACTATCGCTATGTCGATAACTTCACTCAAAGCACGGCTTTGAACTTCACTGCTACGGAAAAATCCCGCATAACGATTGGTCGGATTATATGCTTCCTAAAATTATCGGCGTGCCTATAATAATTTCTCCGTTCGTTTTTTTTGCTATTTCTAAGTTAATTTTTTCGTTTTTTAAGGTTATATAGTTTTTTATAAAGGGCGAGCGGTAGTAAGTCAATGTAATTCCTTCGCAGTTTTCCGTGAAGATTTTTTCGGCGGATACTGATTTTATAAACTTTTCGCAGTCGAAATCGCAGCTTAATTTTACCGATAAACCTTTTTCGCTTTCAAAAAGGCAGGTTTTATAGGCGGAGAAAGAGTCTAAGGCGTACTCGCCACTATTAAATCCGTCGGTATAAACGGTATAGCGGGCGTTTTTATCCGCGGTGAAAAGTATGAGAGCCGACGCGGAATAGAGAATAACTCCGACCGCGGCAATAAGGACTATAAGTAATTTTTTCATACGGCGATTATTTCCCATAAAAAAATAATTATTCGCGGTAGTCGATTCGGGTGCCGAATTTTACCGAAAAAGACCGATAACTGCGTTTATAATGCGAGCTGTCGAACGGAAGGAAGAAAATTTTATTCCCGACGACGAAGGGAACCATGGGCGAAAAAGAGATAATAACGAGAATTAAAAAGATAGACGAAATACTTTCCACCCGCGATAAGTACGATACGCTGGCCAGGTATAACACGGGGGAAAAGGTTCATCTGAAACAGCTTGAATTTCACAAGTGTCCGAAACGTAACCGTTGGGTTTTCGGCGGAAACCGCAGCGGTAAGACGGAATGCGGGGCGGTGGAAACCGTGTGGATGGCGAGAGGAATACACCCGTACAGAAAGAACCGTAAATCGGTTTCGGGGTGGGTAGTCAGCGTCAGTTACGAAGTGCAACGCGACGTGGCTCAAAGCAAAATTCTGCACTATTTACGCCCCGACTGGATAGAAGACATCGTTATGCATTCGGGCAACAAAGGGAACCCGTCCGCAGGAGTTATAGACACCATAGTGGTAAGAAACGTTTTCGGCGGGTTGTCGAAAATAGGTTTCAAATCCGCGGACCAGGGCAGAGAAAAGTTTCAGGGCGCGAGTCTCGATTTCGTGTGGTTCGACGAAGAGCCTCCTCAGGATATTTACGAGGAGTGCAAAATGAGAGTGCTGGACAAGAAAGGCGATTTGTTTGGCACGATGACCCCTCTTAAAGGCCTTACCTGGGTATACGATACGATTTATCTGAACAGGTACAACGACAAAGAGGTTTTCTATATAAGGATGGAATGGGCGGACAATCCCTTCCTTGACAAAGAAGAAGTCGAGAATATCGGTAAAGGAATGAGCGAAGAAATGCTCGAAAGCCGCAGGTTCGGACTGTTCAAAGCTAATTCCGGTCTGGTATATCCCGAATTCGACGAGAGTATTCACGTAATCGACCCGTTTTACGTGCCCGAAGACTGGCAGAATATTATTTCTATCGACCCGGGATTACGGAATCCTCTCAGCGCGCATTTCTATTGCGTGGATTACGACGATAACGTTTACGTCGTGGCGGAACACTACGAAGCAGGCAAGGACGTATCTCATCACGCCGCAAGAATAAAAGAAATCGCCGACGGCTTAGGGTGGAAACGCAATTCGGCGGGCAATATCGACGCTCTTATCGACAGCGCAGCGGGACAAAAAACTCTCGCTTCGTCGAAGAGCGTGACGGAGTTGTTCTACGAAAACGGCATCAGCGCTAATCCGAAAGTCAATAAGGATATGTACGCGGGACTAAACAAAGTCAGGGAATATTTCGCCGCCCGTCCCCCGAAAATCTATATTTTCCGAAATTGCGTAAATCTCATTCGGGAAATAAAAAGCTACCGCTGGGGCAACAACGATTTGCCCGTGAAAAGGGACGACCACGCGTTGGACGAAATGCGGTACTTTATTATGAGTCGTCCGACTTATTCGCCGCCGAAGAAGAAGCCGACGATTTATGAAAAAACGTACAAAAAACTTTACAAAATGAGCAAAAACGGAGGTTAAATGCTTGACGTACTATATAAAAAAGCCACGGGGTACGAAGTGACGGAGACCACCAGAGAGTTTGCCCTTGACGCCGACGGCAACGAACGACTCGTCAAAGAAAAACAGTCTGTAAAGTATATTCCGCCCGATATAAACGCAATAAAAGCGTATATGGAGATTAAGGACGGAGAGCTGTACTCGATGAGCGACGAAGAGTTGCGAGCCGAGCGAAAAAAACTGTTATCGGAACTATCCGAATCCGAAAAAGGAGAGATATGAAAAGAAAAAACGCAACTATTGCCAAGGAAATAACCGCTGATTATTTGCGGAGAAAGGAAGAAAGACGCGGCATAGAGTCGAACTGGGCGCTCAACGCAAATTTCTTTGCGGGCAATCAGTATTCCGTCGTGATGCCGAGCGGAGAAGTTAAGGACAGCGGCAAGGACTATTATTGGCAGGACAGGGGAGTTTATAACCATATCGCGCCGATTATAGAAACGCGACTCGCCAAGTTTTCGGGGTTGGGAGCGAGCATTACCGTTCGTCCCGCGTCGGGAGATTTCGGCGACGTCAACGCCGCTAAGTTTTCCACTAAACTGTTAAAGAGCGTCGAACACGACATAAATTTCAAAAAGTTAATATCCGACGCCACGTTCTGGTCGGAAATCTGCGGAACGAGTTTCTACAAAATATGCTGGGACGGAAACAAAGGAAAAGTCCTTTCCGACGGACTTTACGAAGGGGACGTGGAAGTGACCGTATGCCCGCCGTACGAAATTTTCCCCGACTCGCTGTCGGCGAAAGACGTGGACGAGTGTAAGAGCATTATTCACGCGAGAGCTTACCCGAAAGAAACGGTGGAAGAACACTGGGGCGTGAAGCTGGCAGGGGGTAAAGTCGACGTAATTAACCCCGAATTCGTATACAACGGAGCTGCGAAAAACGGACTCGTCGACAACAAACAAGGGTACGTCGTGGTCATAGAAAAGTATTCCTTGCCCGACTCGGAAAACCCAGACGGCAGATTTACCGTAGTGGCGGAAGACAAAGTTCTTTATGACGGCTGCTTACCGTATATGAACGGCAACAGCGGTTTAAGACGGTTCCCGTTCGTAAGGCAGGTAGCCTTGGAACAACCCGCATCGTTTTTCGGCGGGAGCGTAATAGACCGCCTTATTCCGGTGCAGAGAGCCTACAACGCGGTAAAAAATCGTAAGCACGAATATATGAACCGTATGGCTATGGGCGTACTTATGGTGGAAGACGGCAGCATAGACGTGGACGACATCGAAGAAGACGGAATAGCCCCGGGCAAGATCATAGTCTACCGTCAGGGCAGCAATATGCCCGTGCTTCTCAATATGGGCGGCGTGCCGAGCGACTTTAACGAAGAAGAAACAAGACTTCTTAGCGAGTTCGTTACGGTAAGCGGAGTAAGCGACTTCCTTACGTCCAGCACTATCGCCACGAGCAACCTGAGCGGGGTCGCGTTGAACCTTATTATAGAACAGGACAACAACCGATTAAGCGTCACTACGGGCAGCATAAGAAGAGCCGCCATGGAAGTAGGCAAACACATATTAAGACTGTACAAACAGTTCGCCGCGAACGGCAGACTAAAAAGAATATCGGGAGAAACGGGAGAAATCGAAATGCGTGAATTCGCGGGAAGCGACATAACGAGCGACGACCTTGTGTTCGACGTCGAAAACGAAACCGTAAACAGCCAGAGCGTAAGGCGCAGCCTTGCGGAAGAACTCGTAAAACTCGGAGTCCTTACCGGAGAAGACGGAAAAATGAGCGACGTAAACAGAATGAAAATACTCGAAATTATGGGCTTCGGGAATTGGGAAAACGCTCTTTCCGACAAGGAACTGCACGCAAAACGTGCCGAAAAAGAAAATTCGGAATTCAAAGAAAAGACTCCCGAAGTAGCAGATACGGACGACCATAATATCCATATCGCAGAACACACGAGATATTTAATAAGCAACGACGTCGACGAAAAAACTCAGGAAAAATTATCCGAGCATATCCGTCGGCACAGAGTATACGCCCGCTTGAAACAGGAAGCGGATACTCTTAACAACAACATATAAAAATTAAAAAGGAGATAACGAAATATGAACGAAGATAAAATTGCTCCCGCCGGGGAAATCGCCGATAACGGGCAGGAAAAGTCTTACGGAAAATTCAAATCGGCAGAAGAACTCTTAAAAGCGTACAACGCACTCGAAGGAGAGTTCACCAAGCGTAGTCAGAAACTATCCGAGTATGAGAAAAAATCCGCACAACCCGATTGGGAGAGTAAGGTAAATCAGTTTGTCGGAAAGTATCCCATAGCGGAGAAGTACGCGGAAGAATTGGCGGGTGAAATCACGAAAAACGGAAATAAGGAAATCGACGAAACCTGTCTCGAACGCGCGCTACTTACCGTCCTTTCTTCCAAAGTGAAGACTACCGAAGAGATGGCCGAAGACGAGAACGTTATCGACAAAGTTCTGAGTTCGGAAAAGAACCGCAACTCTATTATAAGTCGGTATCTGGACGGAATAAGAAGAAACGTCCCACCGACCACTCTCCCGAAAGGCGGCGCTATACCCGTCACGACTCCTTCGTCCGCAAAAACGATAAGGGATGCAGGAGAGATAGCGAAAAAAATACTTAACGAATAACAGGAGAAAATTATTTTATGTTAAACGCAGCAAAAGCAGACAAAGTTTTACGTTCCGTATATCTCGACGTAATAGCCGACCAAATCGACACCACCACGAGTCCTTTCCTTAATATGATTTCCAAAGGCAGCGAAGACATCTGCGGCAAAGAAGTTATTTGCCCCGCCCGTTTCGGATTAAACGGCGGTATCGGATGCGGAGCCGACGACTCCGACTTGCCTGTCGCAAGCCCGCAGACCTACCTTGCGTTAAAAGCCCCCGTCGTAAACATTTTCGGCAATATCGAACTTAGCGACAAGATGTTGCGCGCGTCGCAGAACACGGTAGGAAGTTTCGTAAATCTTCTTAACGGAGAAATGGAAAGTCTCGTCGCCGCCGCTAAATTCAACTTCGCCCGTATGCTCTTCCAGGACGGTTCGGGAAAATTGGCTACCATCGTAGGCACCGGTTCTACCACGACCGTACTTACCGTAGACACCGTAAAGAACGTTATGGAAGGTATGGTAATAGACGTGGTGAAGAATAAAACCACCGCGGTATCCACCGGTCACAAAATCGTGGCGATAGACAGAGCGAACAAGACTATAAAATTAGACAAAGCCGTAAGCGATAAGACCACGGGCAACATTCTCGTTTTGCAGGGCAGCCACGACGCCGAAATTTACGGTCTTCCGTATCTTTACAACGCGGCGAGCGAAACGCCTACCATTTACGGCAACGTCAGAATAAACGTAAGCTATATGCTTCCCCAGACCAAGACCGTCAACGCCGTATCTACCGACAGCGTACAGGAACTTCTCGACGACATCGAAGAAAGAAGCGGCGGAAGGATAGACCTTTTGCTCACGTCCTACGACATGAGAAGAAAATATCTTGCCGCTTTGCAGTCCACCAGAACCAACGTAGACTACATGAACCTTGACGGCGGATTCAAGTCCATAAGTTACAACGGTATTCCTATTTACGCCGACAGATTCGTCGAAGACAACACTATCCACTTCGTCAACACCGCCGACTTCAAACTTCAGCAGCTCGGAGATTGGAGTTGGATAGAAGGCGAAGGCGGAAGAATACTCCGTCAGCTCGACAATAAGGCGGCTTACGGCGCAACGCTCGTAAAATACGCCAACCTTATTTGTATCCGTCCTATCGGTCAGGCAAAAATGGTCTACGAAGAACCGACTACCACGCCCGACCAGTCCGGCAACGAAAGCGGTTCCGACACGCAAAACGGCTAATTAAATAAAAACCAAAACTTCGCAGCCGCCGCATAGTCGGCGGTTGCGCCGATATACCGAGGTAAATATGAGAATTACGATAAAAAACGATTTATTCGATATAGAAAAAAGGCTGAAAGAGATTTCTCCCGATTACGGAGTGGTTTTCAATACCGACAATCAGAAGTTCGAAATCACCGTGAAAGGGGAAAGCAGAGTAATACTCCCGTTCGACAATCTCGACGAACGCGCGTTGCGACACGCATACTACACCCGCAGCGAGAACGTGTATAACGTGGTCCGCGATCTGGAAAAAGAAAACGAAGAGAATAAAAAGAACGGACTTAAAGCCGCTCAGGATAAGTTCGAGAACGAGTTTTCGCGGGCAACCCGCCTGCTCGGTATATAAAGGAGGTAAAAATGACTCTTAAAGACGCATTAAAAAAAGCGTTGGAGATAATAGGCGACGACGATATAGATTTGGATACGACCGACGAGCCTGCGGGGAACTTAAAAAAACTCATTTCGTGCGGCAATATGATTTACGGCGAACTCACCGAAGAATACGCGTTTTTGCGGAATGAAGAAGAAGTAACCTTCGTCGACGGAAAATTTACCGTGGCGAACTTGCAGAAACCGCTTAAAGAGATAATCCGGATAAAAAATAAAGATAGGAATATCCCGTACAAACTTTTCCCGTCGTATATAGAACTCGGCGGAAAAATAAGCGGAAATTTCACGGTAATCTACACCTACCACGCGTCGGAACTCGGTCTTAACGATACTCTCGTCCTGCCGCAGTCTTTTACGGCGGCGTCGCTTGCCGCGGGGATAGCGAGCGAATACTTTTACCGTTCGGGCTTAATCGACGAAGCGTTGTTTTACAAAAACCGCTACGATAACACCGTGCTTAACCTCACGAGAAAACGCGCTCCCGGAGCAATATATTACAGGAGATTTATATGAGAAGTTATTTCAGAAAGGATTTGAAACCGAGATATTCGAGTTTTTCCTATCCGATAAACGCCTTTTCGGGGGTTGACGCGTACAGCAACGAAGATACCCTTCCGCTTTCCTGGTGCCGCTACGGCTACAACGTAAAGTTAGAAAACGGCAGAATAAAGGAAAATTTCGGCATAAACTCGGCAAAAATCAACTCTCTGTACATCCCGAATTCGCTCGCTCTCGGAAGTAAAATAAAAGTCGCGTCTATATACCGCTGTTACGACTACGAACAAAATCAGGTCAACAACATTCTTATTATGCAGCTTTTTAACGGCAAGATTTACTACTTCGTGTTTGCCGAACACAAGTATTACTATTCGGGGTTGCAGATAACGGATAAAGTACGGTTTCTAAACTACCACGCCAACGACAAGGATTTGTGCCTGCTTCTTACCGACGGAGCGAAGTCGTACACGTTCGACGGAAGTAAGTTTACGGAAATCACAGCGCCGCCGTCGGTAGGCGGTTGCGTTCACAACACGAGAGTGTTCTCGGTGAACGACAAAACCAACAAACTTTCGTTCAGTAAAGAGTTGGACCCGACAAACTGGAACGTATCGTCCACCGAAGGCGGATATATCAACTTCATTGACGAAGGGGGAGCGTTGACGGGAGCTATCAGTTTCAAGAACAGCGTTTACGTTTTCAAAAAATACGCTATCTACCGTCTTAACGCATACGTCGACCAAAGCGATTACGCTCTGAGTAAAGTGTTCTCGACCAACAACGAAATCTACTTCGACACCGTCGCTATCTGTAACGAAACTATGATTTTCCTTGCCGAAGACGGATTCTACTCCTTCGACGGGTACAACCTTAAAAGAATTCTCGGCGGATTGACGCCCCTTATCGCCGACAAGTCGGTAAGCCACGCCGTATATTACGGGAACAAATACTATATTGCCACCGCTCTGGTAAAAAACGGCGAAACGGTAGGGGACGAAGAGAGAGAAACTATGGTAAGGAACGGCATCATTCACTACGACATAATAAGCGGCGAAGTGGGAATTTATCGCGGAAGCAACGTGTCGGGCTTCGTGCCTTTCGTTGCGGACGGGACGAATATGATGTTACTCATATTCGGCGGCGATTTACGAGGAATGGCAATAGGAATGTTTACCGACGACGGAAAGGTTTTCGGGCATCCCTTGCAGAAAAAGTGGGTCAGTCCGTACACCGATTTAGGTAATCTCGACAAAATAAAGGTGCTGAAAAAAGTTTTTATACGGGCGGGACAAAACGTAAAACTAACCCTGAAACTCGACAAGGACTATGATATAACCTTACCGGGAGCGAATTTCGTAAGATACGTTCCCGTCAACAAACGCGCCGAAAGAGTAGGCTTTTCCGTTTCGACGAACGGAGAAAAATTAGACGTAAGCGGCTTGCTTATGGAATTCGATTTCGTAAGGAGGATACCGAATGAATGAAGTAATAGAAAGGCTTGAAGAACTCACCGCAAAAATTTCCAGACTGTCCGCGCTTATTACCGCGCTTATAAACAAGGAGGGCTGATGGCAAACACAGCGACCGTAGTCGCGACGGCGTTAAAAAAAGCGACGAAATATAAATCCGATAACGCACTCACGAAAAAACTAGCCCAAAGCGGTCTGTACAGACAGGACGGCACGGAAATAAAAGTCAAAGACACAGCCCCTAAATACAAGGACTACGACGTGAGAAGCGACGCTACTCTCGTGTCGGAAGCAAAGAGCTACGCCGAAGACGCGTATAGGTCGAAAGTCGCCGACGCGAACGCCAAAGCCGATAAGAAGATAAACGACCTTAACAAAAAACTTCTTACCGAAGAGCTGAAAAAGAACAACGAAGAAGCTAAACTGGACGGCGAATACTATTCGGAAACGAAACAAATCACCGATAAAGCCGCAAAAAACGGCATAATCGATTCCAGCATTTACGAAAGTATGATGGACGACGCGCAAAAGGACTACGACAGGCAAAAAACTTACCTTTCGGAAAGCTACGGCATAAAATCGGAAGCTATAAAGAACGAAATGTCGATAGTGGAAGAACAGAGAAAAAGCGCGCTTATGGAGTACGATTTGAAGAAAGCCGAAGAGTTTGAAAAAAGACTTGCGGCGTTAAGAAAAGCTCAGTACGAGAATAACGAAAAAATAAGAGAATATAACGTCAAACTTCGGGAGTTCGAGAAAAACTACGAAGAAAACAAGAAACGCACTCTCGAAGAATGGCAGAAAGCCATCGACGCGGGAATTGCGTAAAGGAGTAAAATATGTGGGATAAAGTAATGTCAGCCGCCGCCGAATCGGGCATATGGGCTATATTGTTCGTCGTTTTGTTTTTCATACAGATAAAGGACAGCAAAACGAGAGAAACCAACTATCAGTCTACTATCGACGCCCTTGCGGAAAAACTGAAAATGATTGCCGATATAAAGTCCGACATAGAGACCATAAAAAATAAACTCGTCAGTCGTTTTGAAGAAGAATATCCTTTGACCGACGAGAAGAAAAAAGGGGACGAAAGTTCCGAAAAATAAAACTAAATAAATAAAATAAGAAGGCGTATTTCGGAATACGCCTTTCCGTTTGTCGCAGCAGTACGCCTGCGTTCCGTTTTCGCGAAAAATCAATCCGCCTTAGCCACTCCGTTATTTGTTGAAAAAATTTTATTATTGCGATATACTACGGTTATGATACTTATAGAAAAACGAGAAACCGCGTCCACCAACGACGACTTGAAATTATTGCCGTCGCCCGAAAACTTTACCGTAGAACTATCTTTCGTCCAGACGGGCGGAAAGGGAAGTAAAGGAAGAACTTTCTTTTCTCCTTACGGTGGAGCGTATTTCAGCGTGCTTTTTTATCCCGAAAGAAAGATTTTGCCTAAGGTAACTCCGCTCGCCGCCGTGGCGGTAAGGGAAGCTATCGAAGACCTTACCGGTAAGGTATGCGGAATAAAGTGGGTAAACGACTTGTATCTCGACGGGAAAAAGGTCTGCGGTATTCTGACCGAAAGCCGTACCGTAGGGGAAAGAACTTCGGTAATAGTCGGTATCGGCGTAAATTTATTTAAGTCCGCTACCGGTTACGGCGAGTACGAAAATAAGGCCGGGTACATCTTAGATAAACCCGTCGACGAAAAAACGATAGTCGATTTCGTAAAAAAAGTCGTCGAAAAGATAGAAAATAAAAGTAAAGACGATAGTTTTATGCGTGACTACGATAAGTATTCCTTACTGAAAGGAAAGACCGTTACTTTTTTCGACGGAAACAATTACGATAAGGTTTTCGTAAATGGCATAGCCGCCGACGGCGGTCTGATAATAACGAGAAAAGACGGCTCGGAAGAAAAGGTAATTAACGGCGAAGTAATTTTTTAA
>DJPE01000011.1:3092-5865 GCA_002439705.1 Christensenella sp. UBA6420 | reverse complement strand
CCGTCGTCAAGCACCTGCAACAGGATATTGAAGACGTCCGGGTGAGCTTTTTCGATTTCGTCGAAGAGTACGACGGAGTAGGGGTGACGTCTTACCGCTTCGGTAAGCTGACCGCCTTCGTCGTATCCGACGTATCCCGGAGGCGCTCCGATAAGACGGGACACCGAGAATTTTTCCATGTATTCGCTCATATCTATTCTTACGATATTGTGTTCGTCGTCGAACAGACATTCGGCAAGGGCTTTCGCAAGTTCGGTTTTACCTACGCCCGTGGGCCCTAAAAACATAAACGAACCGATAGGACGGTTGGGGTCGGAGATACCGGCTCTGCTACGAAGGATTGCTTCGCTTATTAGTCTTACGGCTTCGTCTTGTCCGACTACGCGTTTATGGAGAATAGAATCGAGATTAAGCAGTTTTTCTCTTTCGCCTTCCATGAGTTTGCTTACGGGAATTCCCGTCCATTTGGATACGATTTTCGAGATTTCTTCTTCGGTCACCTGGTCGCGTAAAAGTGTGTTGCCTTTAGACGCGTTGGGCTGTTCCTGCAATTTTTTCAATTTTTCTTCCAGTTCGGGTAATTTACCGTAACGGAGTTTAGCCGCTTTTTCGTAATCGAAGTTACGCTGAGCTATTTCTATTTCGCCGTTGATTTTTTCTATCTGGCTCTTGACTTCCTGTACTGAATTTATACCGCTTTTTTCGCTTTCCCATTGAGCTTTCATTGCGTTGTATTTTTCTCGCAGGTCGGCGAGTTCTTTCTGTAATGCGGCGAGTCTGTCTGCCGAAAGGGCATCTTTTTCTTTTTTAAGAGCCATTTCTTCGATTTCGAGCTGCATTATTTTTCTTCTCGCTTCGTCCATTTCGGAGGGCATGGAGTCGATTTCGGTTCTTATCATGGCGCAGGCTTCGTCGACAAGGTCAATAGCTTTGTCTGGCAAAAATCTGTCGGTTATATATCTGTTACTTAAAGTGGCGGCGGCTACGAGAGCGTTGTCGTGGATTTGTACTCCGTGGAATACTTCGTATCTTTCTTTAAGACCCCTAAGTATACTTATAGTGTCTTCCACAGTAGGTTCGTTTACCATTACCGGCTGAAAACGACGTTCCAAAGCTGCGTCTTTTTCTATATATTTTCTGTATTCGTCCAAAGTCGTCGCGCCGATGCAGTGAAGTTCTCCGCGAGCAAGCATAGGTTTAAGCAAGTTGCCGGCGTCCATCGCGCTGTCGGTTTTTCCCGCACCGACTATCGTATGAAGTTCATCGATGAAAAGTATAATTTTTCCTTCGCTCTTTTTTACCTCGTTAAGTACGGCTTTAAGTCTTTCTTCAAACTCTCCGCGGAATTTCGCGCCCGCGATTAACGCACCCATATCAAGCGAAAAGATAGTCTTTTCTTTAAGTCCTTCGGGTACGTCACCGCGAACTATTCTTATAGCAAGACCTTCGGCTATTGCGGTTTTACCTACGCCCGGTTCACCGATAAGTACGGGGTTGTTTTTGGTTTTTCTTGAAAGAATACGAATAACGTTTCTTATTTCGGTATCTCTTCCTATTACGGGGTCGAGTTTTTGCGCTCTTGCGCGTTCGGTGAGGTCGCTGCCGTATTTTGCCAAGGCTTCGTAAGTGGCTTCGGGGTTGTCACTGGTGACTCGGTTGCCGGATTTTAATTTGTCGTATTCTTTTCTGAAAGCGGAGAGCGTGACTCCGTTGTCGGCGAATACTTTTTCTACGTCGGGGCACTTTTCGAGCAAGGCGAGCATAATGTGTTCTACGCTTACATACTCGTCTTTGCAGCTTTTCGCCAGGCTTTCGGCGTACGTCAACGCTCTGTCGGTAGTGCCCGAAATATAAATCTTATCTGGTTCTCTACCCGAACCTCCGACTTTAGGCATACGGTTTATTTTTGAGTCGAGAGCCGCAGCTATTCCGTCGGGATTGCCACCGCACTTTTTTACGAGAGAAGCTACGATACCCGCTTCGTCGTCTATCAAAGCGTAGGCGATATGTTCGGGCAGAACTTCCGCGTTCTGATTTTCTATGGCAATGTTCTGAGAAGCCTGCAAGGCTTCGAGACTTTTTTGAGTTAATTTTTGAGTGTTCATAAGTTGTGCCTCCTTTATATGATTAAGGAATTATTCAAATAAGAAAGGTAACGGTTTTCTATTTCGGTCACGCTTTGATACCTGTCCGAAACGAAACCTTTTACAATATCGTCGAACATTTCGATATAATCGCTGATGGCTTTTGCCGTCTGTTCGCCGGTATACTTTTCGTCGAACGGGAACGCGAGAGTTCTGGTGAATTTACCGTTTTCGAAAGAATAACGAATTTCGCCGTTACGGAATGCATCTTTAAGGTAAATACTTTCCATTTTAGTCCACAATTCGAAGAAATCGTGCAATCTGTAAAGTAAATCTGCCGATTGAGTACGGAAAATAACTTTAAGCTCTCCGATGACGGTATGTTCGTGTTTGTAAAGCTCCACTTCGTATTTAATAGTGGGGCGATACTTGTATTCCAACGAACTTTTTACGCTCATAGTGCGTTCGTACGGTTCGATAAAGGAATTAAACGTGTTGGCGTTGAGTAAGGAGTCGATATAAGTGAATATGTCGTTGATCCTTTTTTCGGGAGTGGTGAAAGACACGTATTCCGCAAGAATCTGATTGATAAGGTTACTGCGGTTCGTGTTGCGTTCTTTCGCAAGACTGTCGACTTCTTTCACGACGTCGTCCGTTAGTATCAAGCTGTAAAGGCTCTTTTTCATATG
>DJPE01000011.1:2886-3057 GCA_002439705.1 Christensenella sp. UBA6420 | reverse complement strand
CCTCCTTATACTTTATTTTTATCTATTATTATATACGTCCCTGCAAAACTTGTCAATAGATTTACATAAATTTCTTTACAAATTTTTTAGAGCGACAAAAAATATCTATTTGACGGACGATAATGCTTGACTTCTCGGAACGATAGGTTATAATATTGCTGTAAATCAAAA
>DJPE01000011.1:0-2857 GCA_002439705.1 Christensenella sp. UBA6420 | reverse complement strand
CTTTACAGGTGAACGATGAGAGATAACGTCTATTGCGGATTGCTTAACGCTTATTACGGCAGTATGCTCAACGACCACCAAAGAGAAATAATGAGACTGTGTTACGACTGCGATATGAGTCTTGCGGAAATAAGCGAGTTCATGGGTGTGACGAGACAAGCCGTACGCGAAATTATCGTTCGTTCTACCGCCAAACTCACCGAATGGGAAAAGAAACTCGGACTTATAAATAAGGTACAAAGTATTGCAGGCAGTCTGGAAAAAATAATAGATACCGCCGATAAAAAGAGCGTTGAAGAAATAAAAAATTCTCTTCAAGAATTGCTGAGTGAAATTAAGGAGATATAATGGCTTTATTCGGAACATTAAGCGAAAAGATAAATCACGCCTTTTCAAAGTTGAAAAATAAAGGCGCGCTTTCTGAGCTCGAAGTGAAAAACGCAATGCGTGAAGTCCGTATAGCTCTTCTCGAAGCGGACGTCAATTTTACCGTAGTCAAAGGCTTTATAAACGCGGTCAGCGAAAGAGCTTGCGGAGAAGATATATTAAAAGGACTCGACGCATCGCAACAGGTTATTAAAATCGTCAACGAAGAGTTGATAAGGCTTATGGGGTCTACCCATGCGAAACTCGAAGTCGCCGACAAACCGCCCACGGTAATAATGATGTGCGGTCTTCAAGGTGCCGGTAAGACCACTATGTGCGGCAAACTCGCTCTGCTTTTGAAAAAGCAGGGGAAGAAACCCCTTTTGGCGGCGGGCGACATATACAGACCTGCAGCTATAAAACAGTTGCAGATAGTAGGCGGCAAGGCTGAAGTTCCCGTTTTCGAAATGGGACAGATTTCTCCCGTAAAGATAGCTTCCGAAGCGGTGAATTACGCAATAAAAAACGGGTTTGACACCGTTATTTTAGACACTGCCGGAAGACTCCAGATAGACGAACAACTCATGCAGGAGCTGTCCGATATTAAAGATAATGTTAAGCCTACCGAAATTTTGCTCGTAGTGGACGCGATGCTCGGACAGGAAAGCGTAAACGTGGCTTCTGCGTTCAACGCGAGACTCGAAATAACGGGCGTCATTTTAACAAAACTCGACGGCGACACGAGAGGCGGAGCTGCGTTAAGTATCAAGGCTATGCTCAATAAGCCCATAAAGTTTTGCGGCGTAGGGGAAAAGATGACGGAACTCGAACCGTTCTATCCCGACAGAATGGCGTCGAGAATACTCGGAATGGGCGACGTACTTACCCTTATAGAGAAAGCAGAACAAGCCATAAGCGAAGAAGACGCATTAAGGCTTGCTAAAAAAATGAAAAACAACACTTTCGATTTGAACGATTATCTCGAACAAATAGGAAGTATGAAAAAAATGGGCAACCTTTCCGAAATGATAGGTATGATACCGGGGCTTGGAAAACAGTTAAAGGGCGTGGACCTTAACGTGGACGAAAAACAGCTCGACAAGATAAGAGCGATAATTCAGTCTATGACGCCTAAAGAAAGAGCGCATCCCGAAATTCTGAACGCAAGCAGAAGACGCAGAATTGCAGCCGGCAGCGGCACGAACGTGCAGGACGTGAACAAGCTTCTTAATCAGTTTAACCAAACCAAAGATATGATGAAGAAGATGAGTTCGGGCAAAAGAAAACTACCTTTCGGGTTCTAACCGAAAACAAAAATAAAAAAACAAACAATATTGGAGGATAAAATGGCAGTAAAATTGAGATTAACCAGAATGGGCGCAAAGAAAAACCCTTTCTATCGTATCGTAGCGACGGACGGACGTAAGGCGAGAGACGGACAGTATATCGAACAAATCGGATACTACGATCCCACCAAAGAACAAATCAAAATCGACGCCGAGATAGCAAAGAAATGGCTTGCTAACGGAGCTCAACCCACCGATACCGTACGCGATCTCTTCTTTAAGAACGGAATTATCGAAAAGAAATAGGAGCGAAAATGTACGAATTAGTTGATTATCTGGTAAAGCAGTTCATCGAACCCGAACACTACGAAATAGTTATGGTCGAAGACGGTGACGACGTAGATATCAGAGTTTTGGCGGATAAGGATTACGTCGCAAAGATTATCGGCAAGTCCGGTAAAATAGCTAAAGCCATCCGTACCGTAGTCAAAGCAGCCAGTCAGCGTAAAGACAAGAACTATTCCGTCTTCGTAGAGGAGCGCGAATAAGTGCTTGAAGTAGGAAAAATCCTTAAAGCGCACGGGATAAAAGGCGACGTTAAAGTAGAATGTTTTACCGATTCTCCCGACGCATTGAAGGGGATTAAAAGATTTTACGTCGAAGGTCAAGAGTATAAAGCCGAAAGGGTTAACCCTTTCGGCGCTTTTGCTTTGATAAAACTCGTCGGAATAGACGATATGAACCTTGCCGAAACATTAAGGAACAAAACTTTATCGGCAAAAAAAGAAGACATGCCCGAACCGAACGACGGAGCTTTTTATATCGACGATTTAATCGGCTGTTTGGTGTTCGACGACAGCGGAATAAGACACGGGATAGTCGAAGATATTTTACAATACGGGAGCGCAGACGTGTTCCTTTTGCGTGAAAACGGTAAGACTATAATGTTTCCGCATTTGAAAAAGGTAGTTAAAGAAATCGTTGTTAATGAAAAGAGAATAGTCGTATTCAAGGAAGAATTCGATAAGGTCGCAGTTTATGAAGATTGAAGTACTTACTCTTTTCCCGGAAATTTACGACACCCTTAACGTGAGCGTAATAGGTCGCGCGTTAAAAAACGGTGTTTTCGAAGTCGAAGTGCATAACATAAGAGATTATTCTTCGGATAAGCACAAAAGGTGCGACGATTATCCCTACGGCGGCGG
>DJPE01000047.1:2266-7339 GCA_002439705.1 Christensenella sp. UBA6420 | reverse complement strand
GCGGAAGAAAGACAAAATTCTTTCATCGCAATGATGAAAATAGCATTGGAATTGGCGTAAAAATGAAAAGATTTTTTATAATTGTACTCGATAGTTGCGGAATAGGGGAACTTCCCGACGCAAACTTATGGCACGACGAAGGCAGTAACACGCTCGGAGCTATAAGAAATCATCCCGCTTTCAACTGTCCTAATTTGAAACAACTTGGACTTTTCAATATCGACAACGTGGGCGGCGGTGTAGATAATCCGCAAGGGTCGTTCGCAAGGCTTGGTGAACTTTCTATGGGAAAGGACACGACGATAGGGCATTGGGAAATCGCCGGTTTGGTTTCGCCTAAGGCGTTGCCGACCTATCCGAACGGTTTTCCGAAAGAAATAATCGACGAGTTCGAGAAACGTACGGGAAGAAAAACTCTCTGTAACAAGCCGTATTCGGGGACGGAAGTAATAAAAGACTACGGCGAAGAACATATTAAGACGGGAGCTTTGATAGTCTACACTTCGGCGGACAGCGTGTTCCAGATAGCGGCGCACGAAGAAGTCGTACCCGTGAAAGAACTTTATCGTTACTGCGAAATCGCTCGCGAAATTTTAGTGGGCGACCACGGCGTAGGCAGAGTAATAGCAAGACCGTTTACGGGAGAATATCCTTTTACGAGAACGGCAAACCGTCACGATTTTTCGTTGGTTCCGCCTAAGGACACGATGCTCGATTTGCTGAAAAACAGCGGATACGAAACCATTTCCGTCGGCAAAATTTACGATATATTCGCGGGAAAAGGTTTGAGCGAAAGTAACCGTACCGTTAGTAACGCAAACGGAATGGAAGTAACGTTAGGACTGCAAAAACGCGACTTTAACGGCTTGTGTTTTGTAAATTTAGTCGATTTCGATATGAAGTACGGACACAGAAACGACGTCGAAGGCTACGCCAAAGCAATGACCGAATTCGACGGATATTTAGGAAAATTCCTTGAAAATATGCGTGACGAAGACGTTTTGATAATTACGGCGGACCACGGTTGCGACCCGTCCACGCCGTCCACCGACCATTCGAGAGAGTACGTTCCTATGGTTATGTGCGGCAAGAACGTAAAAAGCGGCGTAAATTTAGGCACGAGATTCGGGTTCTGCGACATATCCGCTACCGTTCTCGAATACTTTAACGTAGATAAGGAAAACACGAGCGGCAAGTCTTTCCTTAACGAGGTGATTAAGTGATTACCGATAAAGAATTGATGATTAAAGCCACCGAAGCAAGGGGCAGGTCGTACACTCCGTATTCTCATTACAGAGTGGGAGCCGCTCTGTTAAGTAAAGACGGCAGAGTTTTTACGGGTTGCAATATAGAAAACGCAACCTATACGCCCACCGTGTGCGCCGAAAGAACTGCGTTTTTTAAGGCGATAAGCGAAGGCGTGACCGAGTTTGAAAAGATAGCCATAGTAGGCGGAAGAGAAGGCGAAGTGTCGGAATTTTGTTCTCCGTGCGGCGTTTGCCGTCAGGTAATGGCGGAATTTTGCGACGAAAATTTCGTCGTGCTGTTAGGTAACGCCGATAAGTTCACCGCGTATCCGTTGAAAGAAGTTCTGCCTTTTGCTTTCACTAAAAAGGAATTATAATTCCGTTTTAAGGCGAATTTGATAAAAATTCTTACAAATTAAATTATAAGGATAACGCAACCGTAAAGGTTGCGTTTTTCGATTTAGTTCGCGAAAAAATAAATTTTTCACGCAAAATATTTTTAATATTTTACTTTACATATTAGGACGATAGGACTACAATGAAGTCGATATGTGGATAGTCACTTCGATTCTTTCCGCCGTATTTGCAGGCGTAACGTCAATACTTATTAAATGCGGAGTTAAACATACAGACTCCGACGTGGCTACTGCTCTGCGTACTTGCGTAGTTCTCGTGTTTTCTTGGATAATGGTGTTTATCGTCGGTTCGGCAGGCACTATCGTATCCATCGAATGGAAAGAAGCGTTGTTTTTGTGCCTTTCGGGGGCGTGTACGGGTATATCGTGGATAAGCTATTCGAGAGCGTTGTATTTAGGCGACGTCAATAAGGTTGCGCCCATAGATAAATCGAGTTCCGTTCTTACCGTAATTTTCGCGATAGTAAATTTTAACGAAACGAACAACCTTTGGGTTAAGATAATAAGCGTCGCCGCAATTTTCGTCGGCACGATGCTTATGATACCGAAAAAAGAAGTAGGGAATAACGAAAAAGCGTCGAAAAGTTGGGCGTTTTACGCAATACTGTCGGCTGTGTTCGCCGCGTTGACTTCCATCTTCGCAAAGATAGGTATAAAGAACGTGGAATCGAATTTAGGCACGGCGATAAGAACCTGTGTAGTTCTCGTAATTTCGTGGGTAATCGTTTTCGCTAAGAAAAAAGCTCCGCTTATAAAAACCGTTGATAAAAAGGAACTTTTGTTCATACTTCTTTCGGGCGCGACTACGGGCGCGTCGTGGTTATGTTATTACAGCGCAATTCAGAACGGCATAGTCAGCGTAGTCGTTCCGATAGACAAACTGAGCATCGTGATTACGATAGCGTTTTCTATGATTTTCCTGAAAGAAAAACTTTCAGTGAAAGCCTGGATAGGATTAAGCCTTATCGTAGCCGGTACGATAGTAATGGCGGTTTTTGCATAAGGAGCGTTGCTACGGGAACTCCGCTTTACGTAGTTTTACTTGCGAATTAACTGTAATAATGGTAAAATAGTTGCGATTAAAACTTACTGAGAGAGATATTTATGGAAATCTGCGTTTCGGAATTAGAAAAACTCAATAAAGAAGATTATACGCTTATCGACATGAGAAGCGAGTTCGACCGTTCTTACGGGTTTATTCCGAATTCGATAAGAATGGACGCAGAAGACGTCGTAAACGGCAAGGGACTCGACAAGGATAAGAAAATAATCGTCTATTGCGCAAGGGGAGAGTTAAGTTTAGGGGTTTGCGACAGTCTGGAAGAAAATGGTTTTGACGCGTGCAGTCTTAAAGGCGGTTATTCCGCGTGGCTCAGGAACGAACTTATAAAACAAGCCGACAAAGATTTTCAAGCCGACGTAGAAAGAAGTATTCAGACTAAATTCCGCGTCAAGATTTTAAGTAAATTTATTAAGGCGATAAAGGAATACGAGTTGATTCAGCCGAACGATAAAATTGCGGTTTGCATTTCGGGCGGTAAGGATTCCATGCTGATGGCCAAACTGTTTCAGGAATTGCAACGTTATACTGACGTTCCGTTTGAAACGAAATTTATCGTTATGGACCCCGGATATAACGCCGAAAATCGTCGTATAATCGAAGATAACGCAAGAAAACTCGGTATACCCATCACGATTTTTGAAAGCGATATTTTCGAGTCGGTCTACAATATCGAAAAATCGCCGTGCTATCTCTGTGCCCGTATGAGAAGGGGGCATTTGTATAACTTCGCAAAGCAGGCGGGCTGTAACAAAATAGCTTTGGGACACCACTACGACGACGTGATAGAAACTATCTTAATGGGAATGTTGTATGGCGCGCAGGTGCAAACCATGATGCCTAAACTTCACAGTACGAACTTCGAAGGAATGGAACTTATCCGTCCACTGTACCTTATAAGGGAAGACGTAATAAAGGAATGGCGCGACTATAACGGACTTCACTTTATTCAATGCGCGTGTAAGTTTACCGATACCTGCACCACTTGCAACAACGGCGCAAACCACTCCAAACGCCAGGAAATCAAAGAACTCATAAGAGAACTAAAAAAGAATAACCCCGAAGTGGAGAAATGTATCTTCAAAAGCGTCGAAAACGTAAATCTCGACACCGTAATAGCCTACAAAAAGAACGGCGAAAGACATAGCTTTCTCGACGACTACGCCGACAAAATTAAAGACGAGTACCGCTCGTGATTGCCGATAAATCTGATTATTAAAAAATAGAACGTCAAAAAACCGCATTGATAGGTAAATGCGGTTTTTGTATAGCTTTATAAAACGTCTGTATACAAAAATTTAATCGTTTTTTACGTGGACGTCAAGTTGGTTGAACGGAATACTTATGCCTTTTTCGTCGAAGGCGGTTTTTACCTGTTCGAGAAGGTCGGCTTTTACCGTCCAATAATCGGCGTTCTTGCACCAGGCTTTTACGGTAAGGTCGATACTGCTTGCCGATTGAGCGGACATTCTGACGGCGGTAGCGGGTTCGTCGACGATTAGGGGATGGTTGTCACAAATATCGCGTATTATTTGTTTGGCTTGTTCGAAGTCGTCGGAGTAGGAGACGGAGAAAGTGACGTCTACTCTTCTCATTTCCTTTTCGGAATAGTTGACGATTTCGCTCGTGGAGAGTTTTCCGTTGGGGAGATACACGACTTTGTTGTCGTTGGTTCTCAATTTAGTGTTGCAGATAAGAATATCTTCTACCGTGCCTTCGTGTCCGCAAGCCGAGATATAGTCGTCCACCTTAAAGGGGCGGGTGATAAGGAGTAACGTGCCGCCGGCAAGGTTGGAGAGAGTACCGTTTACCGCAAGACCTACGCCTACGCCGAGAGAAGCGATAAGGGCGGTTATGCCGCTCGTGTCGATACCGAGATAGCTAATCAAAGCTATTATGATAAGAACCTTCAGAGCTATTTTAATAACGTAACTTAAAGTCCTGTATAAAGTTTTGTCGACTTTTTTCGTTTCTTCTAACTTTTTACCCCTGTTCGCGACTTTTTTGCTTAGCCAGTTTATAATTGCAAAAGAAACTACGAGAATAACGAGAGATAACAAAACTTTCAATCCCGTGTGGGTGAGCCACGTTTTTACCGTCGTCCAAAAAGTATTCCAATCCATAATAATATTGTCCTTTGTCGTTTTTATGTCGATATTATATATCCGCTTTAATTAAAAGTCAAATCAGGTAAAGAATAGGGCGCATATATCAGAAAATGTAAGTATATTTTTTACGATTATTTCGAAATTTAGTTGACAAGCGTAAAGTTATTAACTATAATATCAAACGTAACAAACGAATGCACCTTTAGCTCAGTTGGTAGAGCAACTGACTCTTAATCAGTGGG
>DJPE01000047.1:0-2235 GCA_002439705.1 Christensenella sp. UBA6420 | reverse complement strand
TTCGAGTCCCTGAAGGTGCACCAAATTTTGACTTAAAATCTACGTTTTCCGTAGATTTTTTCTTTTTTTAGACGTGCCCACTTACACGCCTAAATTTAGCCAAAAATCAGTGGGCTAACGCTTGATTCCTTGAAGATGTGCCTAATTCCTGCTTTTGGGTAAGATAGGTTAAGCTGTTATCAAAACGTAGAAAAGATGGAAAATAAATTATGTAATTGCAAATATGTTGACATTTTCACTTTATTAAAATAAAATTTTATTTAGGTAAACGTTTTAACGTTTACACCCGTCGCACATCTGTTGCGAAATTGCCCCGAGTGGTCTAATCTCGGGGATTTTTATTTTCACGGAACTTTTTTATTTTTTTATGTTTTTCCGTAGTGGGGCTGGTTTATAAAAGTTCCTGTCATTTAAAAGCGACATTTAGACTCGACGCATATACATATTCGGATGATTTTACTTAGTTAATAAGCTAACGTAATAACCTTCCATTACTTAAGTTTGTTAACTGTTATTTTGTATCTTTGTGAGAATACAGAATGTTAGGAAATTCAAACGGTCTTACGTTTTCATCGTTATGCTATCAAGCTATTAATTTGACATAATTATACGAATTTTATATAATATATATGTTCGTTATGGCTATAGGTCCCTGAGTGTCGGGCGCATAGCCTGAAGAGTCGGTTTAACTCCGAATGCCACCATAACGAACCTTTATATAAAAATCCGAAAGTTTTTGCTCTTGATTTGTGTTTTTTAATAGAATACTTTTTCATTCTTAACAGAGCTAATTGTTGATACTATTGACAGACACTTATTTTTAATATAGAATACTATTAAAAGAAACTGAGAATTCTTTAAGATTGATATGGCGAAACTATGCTGATTGCCTTGTTAAGACAAGGTGGGAGACGAGAAGCAAAACTTTTAATGCCGATATAGTTGATAATCAAGTAACAATAAATTAGATTATGCATTTTTTATATAAGGAGAAACTATGGAAGAATTAAAATGTCCAATATGCGGTGAACCGACAAGCGTATATATGGGAAATGCAAGAAAAGACCGTTTATGCAGAAAACACGCGAAAGAACTGAAAGAATGTTTAATAGAACAATGTTTAGATTGCGGGAAATGGCATAGAACAGGTGAAATATGCGAATGCAAACAAAATAAACGGCATAAAGAAGAAAAGCAAGATAATGAAATAACTTGTATAATTTGCGGACAACCGTCAAATGGAAAGCATTTTTGTTATGATTGTTGGAAAAGATATAAAGACAAATCAATAGATATAAGAATAAAGAATTGTTCAGAAACGGAAATTTTAGACCAATATGGCAATTTAACGATAGAATGCGATGACGGTAGAAAAGTAAGAAGCAGGGCAGAAGCATTGATTAGTAACTTTTTCTACAACAATCGTATTCGTTCGGTATATGAAAAAACTATATACTATCAAGAAAACGGCGAAGATAAAACATTGCATCCGGATTTTTATCTTCCTGATTATGAAATATATATTGAATATTGTGAGTTGACAAATAAACCTTATCTTAAAAAGAAAGAATATACACAAAAAATATATGAAAAATTAGGTTTCAAAGTAATAATTATGGATGATAAAGATTTAAATAGTATAGCAGGTTGTTTAAAACCCAAATTGCATATAAATTAACGTGTGTATAAGATATTTTAACGTATATAAAAATCTTGTAACAACGAAAAAACATTTCAGCGAAAAGTTTGCAGGCACAGATTTTTTGCGACATGTTTCAATAGAAACAACGAGTTGGAAATAGTAAAGTTATAAGCAATGACAGTTGCAGACATAATATCGTTTTATCGTATTTCGATGTTATTATAGTAAAATATGTTGACTTTTTCACTTTATTAAAATAAAATAATAATTAGGTAAACGTTTTAACGTTTACACCTGCCGATATTGGATTGCGGCATTGCCCCGAGCGGCTAGTCTCGGGGATTTTTATTTTTTCAAACAGTACAGCTAAATATACAGATTGACATACTATTGACAAGCTCAAATTTTTAATGTATGATACTATTGAAAGAAGCCAAGAAGCCTATAAGGTGGACATTGCGGGAAGATAATGCCTCCTGCGGAGAGCTTCTTTTTTTATTGCCGCAATTAAACGCATTATCATAGTAAAAATGGTTAATAGCTGCGTGCTAAAAGAAAACTTATAAGTAATATGTAGGTTTACAATACATTTA
>DJPE01000039.1 GCA_002439705.1 Christensenella sp. UBA6420 | reverse complement strand
TATCTACGCCTCGTCTATTGAGTTCCGCAATCGCGACGGGGCTCGTTATGTCGTTACCTAAGACCATATCGAGCTTGCCTACTATGAGTTCTCCCGTTTTTATAGCGGATTTTCCCGCCGCTTTCATAAGTAGCTTTTCGGTAATCGTGTATCCCATACTATCTCCTTTAAGGTACTATATCGAAGAGTTTGTTGCAGCCGTTAAGGTAGGCTAAAAGCGACGCTTCCACGGTGTCCGTGCTTACTCCGCGCCCGTTGACTTCGTTGCCGTCGTACGCAAGGCGTAACGTCGCCGCGCCCATTGCGTCTTCGCCTTCGGTTATTGCGTTTACAGACCAGTCGATAAGTTTGAATTCTCTTCCCGTAATAATATTTATCGCCTTGAACGCCGCGTCGAGCGGCCCGTCGCCCGTTGCGTTCGCCGCTTTGGTTCCGTCGGGCGTGTCGAGAGTAATGGTTGCCAAAGCAGGACCGCCTTTTAAGGTCGTTATTCCGTAATTATTGAGTCGGAACAGTTTTTGAACCTGCGTGGTGTTCGTGTGCGAAATTATGTATTGAATATCCTTGTTGGTTACGATTTTTTTCTTGTCGGCTATCGTTTTGAACTTTTGGAAAAGGATATTGAGTTCCTGTTCTCCGACTTCTATGCCCATACCCGCAAGATAGTCTGCGAAGGCGTGCTTTCCGCTATGCTTTCCGAGAATAAGGTTGCCGTCTTCGACGATGCCTATAGACGACGGCGAGATTATTTCGTAGGTCAGGCGATTGGCTAAAACGCCGTGCTGGTGTATTCCGCTTTCGTGAGCGAATGCATTTTTTCCCACGAGCGGTTTCGTCGGGGGAAGTTTTACGCCGGTGACCGAACTTAAAAGCTGACTCGTGTTGTAAATTTGTTTCGTTACTATCGAAGTGTCGGCGTCGTAGTAGTCGCTTCTCGTTTTCAAGGTCATGCAGACTTCTTCCATCGAAGCGTTGCCGGCGCGTTCTCCTATGCCGTTTACGGTACATTCGAGCTGTCCTGCGCCGGCTCTTATCGCCGCAAGAGAATTGGCTACCGCAAGCCCCAGATCGTTATGACAGTGAGTGGAAAAAGTGATTTTGTCCGCGTTCGGCACGTTTTTTAACAAATAGCCGAAAATTTTTTCTATCTCTTCGGGATAGCTGTATCCCACCGTGTCGGGAATATTTATCGTCGTAGCTCCCGCGTCTATTGCTACGGTAATAGCTTTTACGAGAAAGTTAAGGTCGCTTCTCGTCGCGTCTTCGCACGAAAACTGTATATCGGTAAAGTATTTTCTTGCGTAGGTTACGCTTTCATTTATCTTTGACAGAACTTCGTCTTCGGTCATCTTCAATTTGTATTCCATGTGAATGGGGCTCGTCGCGATAAAAAGGTGTATTCTCGGCGTAACCCGTGCGTTTTTCAACGCTTCGTACGCGGCGTCTATATCTTCTTTTTTGCAACGGGACAGGGAACAAACTGTTACGTTACGGGCTTCGGCTATCTCCTTTACCGAATTGAAATCTCCGCGAGAAGCCGCTGCGAAACCCGCTTCTATAATATCCACGCCGAGTTTTTCGAGTTGCGCGCTCATCTCTAACTTTTCGCTGGCGTGCATGCTGTAGCCGGGAGCTTGTTCTCCGTCTCTTAAAGTCGTGTCAAGAATTTTTATCTTTCTCATTCGGTACCTGCTTGCATTAAATATATAATTTCATTATAATTATATGATATAAACATGTCAAACCGTAGCGGAAGGTAAAATTACGGTAAAAACATTGTAAAACGGAGGAAGAATGCGTTTTTTAATTGCCCCGGACGGATTTAAGGGCGGAATGAGCAGCTTAGAATTTTGTTCGGCGGCTAAATACAGTTTGGAAAAATCGGGGTACGAAACGGAAAGTTTGCCCCTTACCGACGGCGGCGACGGCTTCGTAACCACCTTTACCGACATCCTGGGCGGAGATACGCTCGTCTGCCGGGTCACCGACCCTAATTTCTTTATAAAAAACGCTCGTTACGGCGTGAAAGGCGATACCGCGATAATAGGGGCTGCGGAATGTTGCGGACTTGCAAAAACCATGATAAAAAATCCGCTTTACACGACGTCGTACGGACTCGGCGAAGCCGTCGACCTTGCGAAAAAACTCAACAAAAAGAAGATAGTGATAGGCTTGGGCGGCAGTGCGACAAACGACGGCGGAGCAGGGGTAGTATGTGCGCTCGGCGGTAGATTTTTCGATAAAAACGGCGAAGAGTTCACCCCGGTGGGAAACACCCTTATAGATATCGAAAGAATCGACCTTACCGATTTTAACGAAAAAATCGCCGGAATGGAATTTACCGTCCTGACAGACGTAAAGAATCCGCTTTTGGGCGAAGACGGTTGCTGCTATCGCTACGCTATGCAAAAGGGAGCTAAGGAAGAAGAACTGCCGGAGCTTGAAGAAAATATGAAGCACTTTGCGGAGAAGACAGCTTTCCTTAACGTAAGCCCCGATTTCCCCGGAGCGGGGGCTGCGGGCGGCTTAGGGTATTGCTTCAAGGCGTTTTTCAAAGCGAAGATAGTTCCCGGTGCGGAATACGTACTGGACGCGAGTGGCTTCGACGAAAAACTTTCCCGCTGCGACGCGGTTATTACGGGGGAAGGGAAGTTCGACGACACGAGCTTTTCGGGAAAAATCTGTTCCGCCGTTATCGACCGCGCGAAAAAAGCCGGTAAGAAAGTTTATGTTTTTTGCGGTCGGAACGAAACCGACAGGCAGGACGTAATAGAAATTAACGAAAGGGAAGCGTCGCTTGCCGACAATATCCGTCGTTCGGCTGAGAATTTGCAAAAAGCTATCGAAAGAACGGACTTTACGAAATGAGCATCGGACTTAAAGACAACAACAAAAGAACCAACGGCGCGATAGTAACAATGTCGGTGGGACTCGCTGTAAATATAGCCTTGTTCGTAACCAAACTTTTCGTCGGACTCGCTTGCAACAGCATCTCGATTTTATCCGACGCAATAAACAACCTGGGTGACACTCTGGCGTGCATAATCAGCGTGCTTAGTTTCGTTATGCTGAAAAAAAGAAGTAAGGACCTTTCATTCGGCTACGGCAGAATGGAGTACGTCGCCGACTTTCTGATGGCTATCATAGTTTGTTGCGTGGGCGGCGGATTTTTATACACCGCGATAGAAAGAATGATACTTACTTATCTTCTTACGTTCACCTGGCGGTATTTCATAATAATCGCAATTACGGCTCTCATAAAGATAGGTTTGGGGTTCTTTTATCTCGGAAGGAACAAGAATACTGACAGCGGCGTATTAAAGGCCTCGGCGATAGACAGCTTTACCGACGCAGGGATTACCGCTATGACTTTGATAGGATACGTCCTTAACCGCTACGCAAAATTAAGGATAGACGCAATTTTCGGAATAGCGATAAGCGCGTTTATGCTCGTAAACGGACTTAAGCTACTTATAAGTTCGATAAAAATTCTTCTCGGCGAAAAGATGAAAGAAGAAGAAAAGAAGCGGATAACGGAAATCTGTGAAAAACAGCCTTGTCTTAAAGAAATCAAAGGGATGAACCTGCATAAATACGGCGTTGAATATGAAGAACTCGTTATAGACGCGGTATTTACAAGGGAAGAAAATTATGATACAATAATAAAAGCCGTCGGCGAAATATCGGCGGAAATAAAGAAAGAATTCGGATACGAACCCAAAATATGTATAGTCGGGGGTAGCGATGAAACGGAAGAACGAAGAAACTAAAAAGACGAAAAAGCCGAGAGACAAAGCGAAAGGTTGGCGTATTACCGGCATAGTGTTTATATGTCTTATCGCAGTAATACTTATATGTTCTCTTGTCGGCTGTATCGGCAACGGAGCTAACGTTAAGTTAATTAAAAGTCTGAAAACGGTCGAAGCGGACGAACCTTTGGCGGATCCCATCGTTGATGAAGAAACCGGTTACTGGACCTTTACCTGCGACAGAGATTTCAGAATTTTACAGCTTACCGACGTGCATATCGGCGGCGGTTTCCTTTCGTTGGGAAAAGATAATAAGGCTATTAACGCCGTTTACGATATGGTCTCTTACGCAAAACCCGACCTTGTAATAGTTACGGGCGATATGGCGTATCCAGTTCCGTTTTCGAGCGGCAGTTTCAACAATATGACTCCGACTAAGATATTCGCTCAGCTTATGGAGCAGATGGGCGTGTATTGGGCGTTCGGCTTCGGAAACCACGATACCGAAGTTTACAGCTACTATTCGAGAGAAGAAATAAGCGACTACTATCTTAACGCGGGCTTCAAGTATTGTCTTTTCCAGCGCGGTCCCGAAACCGTTGACGGGGAAGGCAACTACGTCATTAACGTTAAGAACAGTTCGGGAATAATAACTCAGTCCTTGTTTATTCTCGATTCTCATTCTTACTCCAAAGGATTTTTCCGCGACTACGACAATCTGCATCAGAACCAGGTCGATTGGTACGCAAGCGAAGTAAACCGCCTTACCGAAATAAATAAGTCGCACGGAGCCACCGACGTTATAAAGAGTCTTATGTTTTTCCATATTCCGTTGGTTGAATATAAGACGGCGTACGACGAATATAAAAACAACGGTTATAAAGACACCGACAACGTTAGGTATATCTACGGTATCGCAGGCGAACCCGACGAACTTATCTGCTGCGGCGTAAATCAGGACAATATGTTCGAGAAGATGCTCGAACTGAAGAGTACGCAGGGCGTTTTTGTAGGACACGACCACTTAAACAACTTCTCTCTCGAATATAACGGCGGCAGTGGCGATTATTATATACGGCTTACATACGGGTTGAGTATCGACTACCTTGCGTATTTCGGAATTGCGAAAAAAACCGCTCAGCGCGGCGGCACGATAATAACGGTAAGACCCGATTCTTCATTTGACTGCTACGGAGTGAGAATGCTCGATAAACACGAAATTCACGAAGTAGGGGATTTCGAGAAGTAATTTTCCGTAAGGTACTAAATTTCTGTTGCAAAAACGGAAAAAGCGTTGTATAATAAGCAAGCTATCAGAAATATGCGGATGTAATAACCCCTTAACCGTCCGCAATACGGAGAGATGTCCGAGGGGCCGAAGGAGCACGATTGGAAATCGTGTGTACCCCAAAAGGGTACCGTGGGTTCAAATCCCACTCTCTCCGCCATTAGAGAGTAATCCGAACTTTTTGAGTAGGATTGCTCTTTTTTATTGTTTTCAAACAAAATTTCACTATCAATGTCTGGTTGCTCTTTGAGTTTAAGTTGTTTAGATTTATCGCCATTTGTGTTGAAATAAATCTCGCAATATTTATCGTAAAGGATAACTTTGTTTATAAACATATCAACAAGTTTTTGGCAAGCAAGTTTGTCAGTTAGGTCAATATCTTTAAAAGAACACAAAAATGAGTAAATAATATTTTTATCAAGTGGTTTAATAACAAGCATTTCACGGCTTGTTATTTTTTCTTGTAAGTCTTTATTTGCTATTTCAAGCTCTTTCATTCTTTCGTTTGTTGTGTCGTTAAAAATTCCATTTTCTATTGCACGAACAAAGTTTGCAAGTTTTTTATTGTTCTCTTGCAATTGTTTATAAATTTCAAAGACAATAGTTTTTTCTTTTTCATTGACATCTGCTTTGCAACTAAACAACAAGATTATGTCAAGCACCCGCCAAAGTGCCAAATTTACTTTTGACTATGTTGTTTGCTTGAAATTCATCGATGTTTTTGATATAATTTCAATATGGATTGGTTTAATTACTACGGACTTGCCATAATGGCGGTTATTATGATACCTAATATAATTTATGCAGTAAAGCATAAAAATCAAGTGGCCGTTTACGATAACAGGGCGGCTATTGTTTTTGAGCAAATCGGCAGATATGGCTGTTTTGTCTCTATGATATTCAATATTCCGTACACATATATCGGCTTTTGGTTTTCTTTCGGG
>DJPE01000069.1:286-3770 GCA_002439705.1 Christensenella sp. UBA6420 | reverse complement strand
TCCTTTCTTTGTCTATTGCTTTTAGTCCTTATCGTTACTTTTCCCATCGGAAAACGTAAAGCGCTGCGCTTAGGACGCTCCTATTCTCCGGCGTGCATTATGCCGAGTATCTCCAGCTCTTTTTCGTTAAGTCCTATACCGCGAAGCATAAGGCGGTTCCCTTTCAGGGCTTCGACGGAGTTTATTCCCATTCCGCCCATCAGTTCTTTTATTTCTCTGTTCCAGGCGGTGACGAGATTGACGAGTCTTTCGCTCCCTTCGTCGGGGTCGAGTCTCGCCACGAGTTCGGGTATCTGCGTAGCTATGCCCCAATTGCATTTACCTTTCTGACAGCTGCGGCAAAGGTGACAGCCTAACGCTATCAAAGCCGCCGTCGCAACGTATACCGCGTCGGCGCCCAAAGCGATAGCCTTGACGACGTCGCTGCTTGATCGTATCGATCCGCCCGCTATGAGCGAAACGTTTTCTCTTATTCCTTCTTCCCGCAATCTCGTGTCTACGGCGGCGAGAGCCAATTCTATCGGTATACCCACGTTATCTCTTATCCTGGTCGGAGCCGCTCCCGTGCCGCCGCGAAATCCGTCTATAGCTATAATATCGGCTCCGCTTCTGGCTATTCCGCTCGCTATCGACGCTATGTTGTGGACGGCGGCGACTTTTACTATAATAGGCTTCTTGTATCCGGTGGCTTCTTTAAGAGAATACACGAGCTGACGCAGGTCTTCTATCGAATATATATCGTGATGCGGAGCGGGGCTTATGGCGTCGGTACCCGCAGGAATCATTCTTGTCATAGATACGTCCGCCGTTATTTTTGCGCCGGGAAGATGTCCGCCTATACCGGGTTTAGCGCCCTGCCCCATTTTTATTTCTATCGCGGCCCCCGCGTTAAGGTAGTCTTTATGTACGCCGAACCTTCCCGAAGCCACCTGCACTATCGTGTTCTTTCCGTATTTATAGAAGTCCTTGTGAAGTCCACCTTCTCCCGTGTTGTAGAGTATCCCCAATTTCTCTGCTGCGCGGGCAAGGCACTCGTGAGCGTTTTTGCTTATAGAACCGTAACTCATCGCCGAAAACATAACGGGCATTTCAAGGTCGAGCATCGGGAATAAATCGGTCTTTATTTTGCCGTTTTCTCTTACGATTTCGCCGGTTCTTTTGCCGAGACTTACCTTTGTCTCCATCGGCTCGCGCAACGGGTCTATGGGCGGATTCGTTACCTGCGACGCATTGATAAGTATCTTGTCAAAGTACACGGGATAGTCTTCCGGACACCCCATCGACGACAACAACACTCCGCCCGTAGCGGCTTGCTTGAAGATTTCTCTTATTTCCGTTTCCTTAAAATTAGCTCCGTTTTTGAAAGAAAGATCGGTTTTCACCACTTTTAACGCTCTCGTCGGACAGAAACATACGCAACGGTGGCAGGCTACGCACTTCGTCTCGTCCGCAATAATAAATTCCCCCTTATCGGTATTTATTACCGAGTGGACTCCGTTGCTGCACTGCTTTACGCAGACTTTACAGCCTATGCACCTTCTTTCGTCTCTTACTATTTCGTAATCTGCGTAAACGTAACTCATCTTATCTCCTTGTTAAGCATGACCACTACCGGCTCTCCGCCCTTGGGCGACCAGATTCTTTCGGGGTTCGGTTCCATTTTCCTTATCGCGCACTCTTCGCTCGCGACGTATACGAAATCGCCTTTTTCTCCCACGACCATTGAGCGTAGTTTCAGCCTGTCGTTAAGCGCCATAAGTCCGCCGTTAAACCCTAATATTATCGAAAACGGACCGGTAATAAGGAGCGACGGAAAAGTTTTTCTTAAATAAGTAAGAAGTTTTGCCCTTTCTTCGTCCTTTTCGGCTATCGTCGTCCAGAACGGAGCGGCAATTACCGACGCGGTCTCTTCGAGCGTAAGTCCTTTTTTTCTTATAAGGAAATCTATAATATAAGTGATTACTTCCGTATCGGTAAGAAGATTACATTTATACCCGAACATCTCTATATAGCGGCGATTGGCGTCGTAGGAAGAAATTTCTCCGTTGTGCACCACCGAGTATTCGAGCATGGAGAAGGGATGCGCGCCGCCCCACCAGCCGGGCGTATTGGTCGGATACCTTCCGTGCGCCGTCCACAGATACCCTTCGTATTCGTCGAGACGATAAAATTCTCCCACGTCTTCGGGAAACCCTACCGCCTTAAAGACGCCCATATTCTTCCCGCTGGAAAAGACGTAAGCGCCATTTATCGCGTCGTTTATGTGGATGACGGCTTTGGATACGTATTCCTTTTCGTCGAGATGACTGTCGCGCAGTTTGTTAGGGTTCGGCGACACGAAATATCTCCATATCAAAGGCTCGTCGACTATTTTAGGCGACTTCTTTACGGGAATTTTGGACAGGTTTACTATTTCGAAATCTGCGTCTAAAAATTTTTCGCACTCTTCTCTGCTCGCAAGCCCGTCGTAAAAAATATGAAATGCGTATAAATCCTTATATTGCGGGTAGATACCGTACCCTGCGAAACCGCCGCCGAGACCGTTGCTTCTTTCGTGCATAGTGGTCATCGAGTCCACGATGACTTTACCGTTTATCGGGAGACCGCTTTTATTGATTACGCTCGCGATCGCGCACCCGGACGGGATTCTTGTTTCTCCTTCTCTTTTCATAGTCGCTATCCCGAATTCACGAAAAAAGGGCAACGGAAGCCTTACGCTTTTTTCGCGCGTCCGGACTCCTTTGCCCTGTTTATTTTTATGTTCGTATTGTATCATTGCAAATATCCGCTGTCAAACGAATATTTTTCAGCACGCGGTAAATTTTACTTTTTTATAACGCCAAATCGTTGACAACGCAATTTTGCGGCGTTATAATCGAGCCATAAAACGAATTGGCAAAGGCGTCAAGGAATCACGAGTTCTTTGACGCTTTTGCCTTTTTTATTGAAAAAATAAGGAGAATACATTATGAACACGGTAAGCGAACTTTTCGGAACGTCGGTATTCAACGATTCCGTAATGAAAGAAAGATTGCCTAAAGAAACCTATAAGGAATTCAGAAAGGCTCTTGACGAAGGCAAGCGTCTCGATATAGACACCGCCAACGTAATAGCCAACGCCATGAAAGACTGGGCTGTGGAACGCGGAGCGACCCATTTTACTCACTGGTTCCAGCCGATGACGGGAGTCACCGCCGAAAAACACGACAGTTTCATCTCTCCCAACGCCGACGGCTCGGTAATTATGGAGTTTTCGGGTAAAGAACTCGTCCGCGGCGAACCCGACGCGTCCAGCTTCCCGTCCGGCGGACTGAGAGCCACTTTCGAAGCAAGGGGGTATACGGCATGGGACCCCACTTCTTACGCCTTTATTAAAGACGGCGTGCTCTGTATTCCTACCGCTTTCTGTTCCTACGGCGGCGAAGCTCTCGACAAAAAGACTCCGCTCCTTCGTTCGATGGAAGCTATAAATAAGGAAGCGTTA
>DJPE01000069.1:0-221 GCA_002439705.1 Christensenella sp. UBA6420 | reverse complement strand
GGACCCGAGCAGGAATATTTCCTTATCCCGAAAGAACTCTTCGACAGAAGAAAAGACCTTATCTTTACCGGCAGAACCCTTTTCGGAGCAAGACCGCCGAAAGGTCAGGAAATGGAAGATCACTACTTCGGCGCGATAAAACCGAGAGTTCAGGCGTTTATGAAAGAACTCAACGAAGAACTCTGGAAACTCGGGGTCTTGGCTAAGACCGAACACAACGA
>DJPE01000094.1:5002-10224 GCA_002439705.1 Christensenella sp. UBA6420 | reverse complement strand
CTGTCGGGGATTGTTATACTCGTTAGTCTGCTACAATAAGAGAACGCATCAGAGCCGATACTTGTCACGCCACTACCGATAGTCACACTCGTAAGTCCGCTACACATAATGAATGCATATTGATTTATCTCTGTAATTCCGCTAGGTATAGCGATATCGGTTTCGCTTCCCGTATACGATATGAGCGACTTAGTATCTCCGTCTGTGTATATGATAAATCCGTCGCTGTCGATAGAAAGTTTACTCGTATACTCGCTTGTGTATACGTCTTTTGCGTAATATGCTACTCCGCCGTAATCTTCGCTGCCTTTTTGTATATTCAGAGAAGATTTATTATATACTTCTACCAATTTTAGACAACCTGCAAAAGCTTCATCTCCGATATCCGTTACACTATCGGATATAGTTACGCTCGTCAGTTCAAAGCAACAATAAAATGCATATTTATATATATCGGCAAATCCTTGCGGTAATACGATATTCGTTTCGTTTCCTACATACCCCATAAGCGACCTCGTATCACCGTCGGTGTATATAATAAATCCGTCGCTGTCGGTAGAAAGTTTACTCGTATATTCGCTCGTATATATGTCTTTTGCGTAATATGCTACTTCGCCGTAATCGTAACTTCCCTTTTGTATATCGAGAGAAGATTTATTATATACTTCCACTAATTTTTCGCATCCGCAAAACGCTTCTTCGCCAATTATCTCAACACTCGAACCGATTGTAATGCTTGTCAGCCCCGTACAACCATTGAATGCGTCGTATATGATTGTCACGCCATTACCGATTGTTACGGTCGTCAGTCTGTAACATGCCCCGAACGCACTGTCACCGATAACTGTCACACTGTCGGGTATAGTTACGTTTATTATTCGCATATTCATATAAAACGCACCGTCACCTATTTCCGTAACAGGTTTATTATTGTAAGTAGACGGAATTTCTACGTTAGTTGCCATACCTTTATATGCGGATAATTTATAACCGCCGTCAACTTCTTCAAATTCAAAATCGTTAACACTGCTTTCTTGTTCGTTCCCGTCGTTATTATTGCTTAAAAGTTCGCCGTACTCGAAAGTCTCCGTGCCTTTCTCTCCGCAAGAACAAGAATAGTAATACACGGCTTTACTCGTGGTTGTCGCCGCCGACTTTAAGTATTTACTGTCGGTTGATTTTACGTTAAAGTTGTGCGTATGCCCTGTTTCGGTTTTGCCGCAAGCGACCAAAACGCCGACTAACAAGACTATCATCAAAAACACGACGATAACGTTAATTTTTCTCTGCTTAGTCATATTAAAATGCTCCCTGATTTTTTTATTCCGATAAAATATCGTTCGTTTTTTATAAATGTGCAATGCACATTTTATATAAAAATATTAGCATTTTAGATAAGCAGTGTCAATAAATAAATCGTAATTTAATTAAATAAAAACGATTTTTTACCGTTTTTATTATCTTATCGTTAATTCAAAACCAAAGGTTTTGAACTTTACGCCGACGCCCGAATGTCGATTTAAGGCAAAAAAAGAAGACACTCGACTGAGTGCCTTCTTTTTTTATCGTAATAAGTAAAATTACTTGATTTCGACTTCTGCGCCGGCTGCTTTGAGCTTTTCGGCGAGTTCTTCTGCGGCTTCTTTGGAAAGAGCTTCTTTAACGGTCTTGGGAGCGCCGTCAACCATAGCCTTAGCGTCAACGAGTCCGAGTCCGGTAGCTTCACGAACAGCCTTGATGGTAGCGATCTTGTTTGCGCCGGCTGCTTTGAGTACTACGTCAAATTCGGTCTTTTCTTCTTCTGCGGGAGCAGCAGCGCCGGCTGCGGGAGCGCCTGCAACAGCCATAGGAGCAGCTGCGCTTACGCCGAATTCTTCTTCCAATGCCTTAACCAAGTCGTTCAATTCGAGAACGGTCATGGACTTTACTTCTTCGATTATTTTCTGTATATCTGCCATTTTTTAATTCCTCCAATAAAAATTTTTGTTTTGTTATGCCTGTTTTTCGGCAATAGCGGCGAGTGCTCTGGCCAAGCCTGCCACCGGGGATTGTAACAATCCGAGAATTTGCGAGATGAGCCCTTCTCTGCTGGGCAACGTCGCAAGAGTGTTGCACCCTTCCTTATCAAGGAAACTTCCGTCTACCAAACCGCACTTAACGTCCATCTTCTTGAAGGCTTTGGACTTTTCAAGAGCGATTTTAGCGGGAGCGGCGATGTCGTCGGAGCCCATAGCCACAGCCGTAGGTCCGTTCAACGCGTCGTCGAACTGGTTGTATCCCATCTCATTGAGTGCGATTTTTACAAGACGGTTCTTGTAAACGTGATAGGTTACGCCGCTCTTACGGAAAGCAGTACGAAGCTCGGTATCTTCCGCAACGGTAAGACCTTTGTAGTCCAACAGTACGAAAGAGCTTGCTTTTTCGAGTTTTTCCTTAATCTCGGCAACTTTTGCTACCTTTTGGTCTCTCAATGCTGACACTTTCTTTTACCTCCTATTTTTTTCTTTACCCTTTTGCAAGGATATAATAAAAACTCCGCAACCAAAGACTGAGATTGCGGAGTAAACTGATTTTTAGTTCAATTTCTGCCTCTTTCTATCCAAGCATCGTAAGAATTTAAGCCGAAGCACTTGCAGTCTTTGAAATGAGTACGTTTATATTATAGTCGTTTGTCTTCCCTTCGTCAAGGAATTTAATAAGGAAATTACGCGGAGAAAGTTTCTCCGCGTAAATTTACGTTACATTTTTACGTTAACCTTAACGCCGGGTCCCATCGTGCTTGCCAAAGTAACGCTTCTTAAGTATACGCCCTTAGCAGCGGCGGGTTTCGCCTTGATGATGGCTTCGATAAGGGTGTTAAAGTTGTCGTTGAGCTTTTCGGCTCCGAAACTTGCCTTACCTACGGGGCAGTGGACAATAGCGGTCTTGTCTACTCTGTATTCGACTTTACCTGCTTTAATATCCTTGATAGCTTTGGTTACGTCCATGGTGACGGTACCTGCTTTCGGGGTCGGCATAAGTCCCTTAGGACCGAGAACTTTACCCAAACGTCCTACGACGCCCATCATATCGGGAGTGGTAACGCAAACGTCGAAGTCAAACCATCCGCCCTGAATTTTCTGGACGATTTCTTCCGCGCCTACGATGTCCGCGCCTGCGGCTACGGCTTCGTCGGCTTTCGCGCCTTTGGTGATTACCAAAACTTTAAGAGTTTTACCGGTTCCGTGGGGAAGAACGACTACGCCTCTTACCTGTTGATCTGCGTGACGGGGGTCTACGCCGAGTTTGCAGTGGAGTTCGATGGTTTCGTCGAATTTAGCCTTTGCGGAATCTACTACGTATTTCAACGCTTCGGCGGGTTCGTAAGCCTTGGACTTATCGAATTCTTTTAAAGAATCTACATATTTCTTTCCGTGTTTCATATTATCACCTCCGATTAGTCCTCTACGGTTACGCCCATAGATCTTGCGGTACCCGCGATCATGCTCATTGCGCTTTCAAGAGACGCTGCGTTGAGGTCGGGCATTTTGGTCTTCGCGATTTCTTCGAGTTGAGCGCGAGTCAATTTTGCCACTTTGTCGCGGTTGGGTTTAGCGGAGCCGCTTTCTATTCCGCATGCTTTCTTGATAAGAACGGGTGCGGGCGGAGTCTTCAACACGAAGGTGAAGGAACGGTCTGCGTAAATAGTGATAATTACCGGAATGATAAGTCCTGCCTGAGAAGCGGTCTTTTCATTGAATTCCTTGGTGAACATCGGTATAGCGATACCGTGCGGTCCAAGAGTGGAGCCTACAGGCGGTCCCGGGGTTGCCTTGCCTGCGGGGAGTTGCAGCTTTACTACTGCCGAAATTTTCTTAGCCATAGTTTGCCTCCTTTGACTAACTGGTTCTGACGAACGGTAACTGAACAAATTTTTGCCGTTCTCCCATATCTATAAAGGGCTTTCGCCCGTCATATTTATATTTTTTCGATTTGGTTAAAATCGAGTTCTACCGGCGTCTGACGTCCGAACATCTGGACTATAACGCGTACTTTCTGCTTGTCGGGATAAATTTCGTCCACGACACCGAGGAAGGTTTCCAACGCGCCGCTGACCACCTTAACGTTGTCGCCGACTGCCATATCGAAATCTTCGGCGGAAACTTTTTCGAGTCCCATACGCTTGATTTCTTCCGTGGTGAGCGGGAGCGCCTTACCTTGCGGTCCGACGAAACCGGTAACTCCGCGAGTATTGGTAATCATGTACCAAAGCTGATCGGTATAAATCATTTTCAAAAAGACGTACCCGGGGAATTTCTTTCTTTCGACGACTTTCCTCTTGCCGTTCTTTTCGACGATATCCTCCTCTACGGGAATGGCTATTTCGAAAATATAATCCTGAAGACTGTTGTTTTCGATCATCTTCTCCAAGTTATTTTTAACAACCGATTCGTAGGAAGAATAAACGTGTATGACGTACCATCTTACATCTTTACTATCCATATTTATATTAACTCCTGATTCACAAACGCGTGGATTACGCGGCGTTCAACAATAACTTCAAAAGCTGAGCCAACCCTGCGTCCACTGCCGCAACGATAATCATGAAGACCAAGGTAACAATGAGTACCACGCCGGTCTGAGCCTGCACGCTGCTGTTGTCTTTGCCCTTCTTGAACGAACCCCACGATACTTTTTTGAGCTCGCTGATTATATCTCGGAAAAACTTACCCACCGATCTGCGCTTTTTGTTGCCCTTCTTGGAAGCGTTTTTCTTGTCCTGTCCTTTCTTTTCGGGAGCGGGAGCGGCTTCTATCTCGGGTAAATCGAGCTTGGTGTCATTTTTTGCCATTGAATAGCCTCCGTGTTATTTCGTTTCTTTGTGAACAGTATGTTTTTTACAAAATCTGCAATATTTTTTTAACTCCATTCTGTCCGGAGTATTTTTCTTGTTCTTTTTCTTGTCGTAATTGCGCTGTTTGCATTCCGTACAAGCAAGGGTTATCTTTACTCGCATTATAAAACGCCTCCAAAAAAATTACACCCTCCTAAGGTGCTTTATAAGCATACCACAAGGTTTGCTTTATGTCAACGATTTTTTACAAAAACCTTCGGCTTAGTTGTCGTCGGCTTACGCCCGTCCGTTACGCCGTTTTCGTCCTTTTCAAAAACCGCAAGAGTCGGTTTCTTTACCTTATATATAATTAAAACCGCTCCGAATAGAAATCCCGCCGTAATGGCGG
>DJPE01000094.1:1477-4979 GCA_002439705.1 Christensenella sp. UBA6420 | reverse complement strand
ATTATTTTATCTTTTCTTCGATATATCTTACCACGTCGCCTACGGTCTTAACGTTCTTCATTTCTTCGTCGGAGAACTTAAATCCGTATTCCTTTTCCATTTTTATAAGGAGCTGAACTATATCCAGACTGTCCGCGCCTATATCGGTGACCATGTTGCTGTCCATCGTCACGTCTTCGGGATCGACGCCGATTTCTTCTACCAATACTTCTTTCAATTTTTCGAATACCATAAATATCGACTTCCTTTATTTTTTATTTATTGTCGCCGTAAAGTCTTTTCGACGCGCTGTAATCGATGACCTGCGCGCCTTTTCTTGCGAAAAGCGGAGCTACGAGAAGCACGAGAAGCACGCCTAAAATTACGTAAGAACCTATTGCGGGCTCCATTCCGTCGGTAATAAATTCGATTACCGTCGCTACTGCCGCCGCAATAAGCGCTATGAGCGTAACCACGCTGAAATGTCTGGGCGACTGACGTTTAGCGAGTTTTACCAAGTAATAAATCACCATCACCAAAGCAAGGACTATCGAAATAAGGTACGCTACGGGGACTATATACGCCGTAATCGCTACCGTTTCGCCCGCCATGAGAGCGTCGTAATAGTGGCTGGTGAAAGAACCTACTCCGAACTTAACGAGCAAAGCGAACACCGAATCGAGCGCGGTCGCACCTACGGAGATACACTCTATAAGGCTAGCTACCACAATAGCCGCTACAGCAAGAAGGATACAGAGTACCGACAAGCCCGAATAGGGTTTCGCTCTGTAAATAGGTTCTAAGTTGGTCTGCGGAATTTCTTCGCGATAGTTCGGGTCGTACTGAACCAAAGGCTGGTTCTGCGAAGCGAACGGCACGAGAGCTATCGGCTGAACGATAGGCGGAAGCTGAACGATGTTCGACGGCGTCGGTATGGCGTTGTATTGATTAGCCTGAATGGGACCGAAGCCGTTAGCCGATTGCGGAGCGCCGCCCTGCGCGTAATAGTAGTTTCCGTCCTGCGCCATACTGGGGTGGGCGGGGTCGTTACTTACCTGAAAAGGTACCGTTTCCGACTCTACGGGAACCCAAGTGCCTTGTTGTCCGTTTAATACCCCTCTGTGTTGAAGAGAACCGTTGTTCTGATTAAGATTATCCATGGTAGTACTCTCTCCTAATAATTATTGTTTAAGTTTACGTTTATTGCCGAAGTCTGAATAGTGGTGGACGGGGTGGCTACGGGTACGGGGCCGGAACACGGCATCGCGCCGTATTTAACTTTGGCTCTGTACACTCTTCCGTACTCGTCCGTCATATAATAAGTAGGCAAATTAGCAACGGCATTGTTGACAAAATTCTGCGCGTCGTAGTTTCCGTTGGTCGGCAACGGCGTCGCAAAACACGGCTGCGGGCAAGCGGGATACGCGTTGCGGGCGGTGCGGTCGATATCTCTTCCGTATTCGGGCGTCGCTCTCGGTATCTCTATGTGAGCATACTCGTACGCGTTACGGGGACGTTTTTGTCCGCAATAAGAACAAGTCGGCACGTTGAGCGGGTTCTTCGTTTTGCACTTCTTGCAAAAATAGAAGTATTTAGCCCCCCTTGCGTCGACGCCGGTAAGTAAGACCTGCTTCTTTTCTTTATTCATATTTTGCTCCTTTACGCTCTGCGTTTAGCCGCGAGAGCGGATATTGCCATAAGTATAATTACCGCGGGAAGAGCGTACGCTCCGTAGCTCACGGTCATTTTATCGACGAACACCATTACAAGCGCAAGCGCCGCTCCGATTAAAGCAAGCACTGCGAATACTTTACCGACTATCGGATACTTTCTCCTGAAAGAGAACGCACTCACGATAAAAGTAAGGAGTGTAAACAAAGTCGCCACTATAAGTCCCAACGGGAACAATAACGCCATAATATCGCCAAAACCGTCTCCGATTATTCCGTTTACGGCGGAAATCATTACGGCAAGCGCACTTTCGCTCCCGGTCACGTTGATGTACGATATATCCACGAAATAGCTTACCACTATCAAAGCTATCGCGATAAGTCCGAACAAAAACGCAAACACGCTTCCGACGTTGGTCTTTTTATACGCGCCCTTTTTAGTCTTTACGTTTTTATCTTTCTTTACGCTTACGGGCTCGGAGGCGGTTTCTTCCGAGAAATCGTCATATCCGTATTCGTCGTCGTTAAAATCGTCGTAAGGGAACGGAATTTCCCCGTCGGGATTAAGGGGCAACATCTGACTTGCAAACGGCACGACTATCAAAGGCTGTACGATAGGCGGCATTATACCGCCGTCGTAACGGACCGTCGGCTGTTGCGGCGGCTGTCCCGGAGTTTTCTTAAAATCGGACCACATTTTTTCGCCCGGTTTTTTTCCGTACATATCAGGCATTTATCTTTCCCCCTTTTTTATCTTTTCTCCTGCCGAACGCCAAAGCGACGTTTATCACGGCAATAACCGTCATAATAACTATTCCCGTCACAAAGGACGCACCCGCCATCGTTGTAGACACGACTAAACCTATCGCGAACAGCAGTTCGAATATGGCTATCATCTTAATAAATCCGCCTACTTTCGCCGCACGGCATCTTACGAGTCCTGCGATAAACAGAATAACGTTCGTCAATGCGAGCGCCACCACGCAAATAAACGAGATAAAAACGTATCCGTCTCTTTCGAATTCCGTTCTACCGATACACTCGAACTCGTCTATCAACATTTCTATAATTCTCACTCCGTCCAACGTAAAATAAACGCCTTCCTTCAACGTAAAGTCTTTTACGACGGACTGAAAGAAGAATACGACTATTGACAGAAGCGAGAACACGGCTATCCAAACGGCAAGACCGTTAGTCTTTTTCGCCTTTTTCTCGGCTTTCGGCTCTTCTTCGACGACAACGGCCGGTTCCTGCCGTTTCGCTTCGTAAGCAGACTTTCTCAATTCTTCTTTTATGTAACCGACCGAACGCGCGTAGTCTTCTGCGTTGCCCCTGCCGTAGATATAGTATTCGCTCGTGGCGGACATCTCGTATCCGGCGTAGGACGGACGCTTTTCTTCAACTTTTATCGGTTCTGCCGTGACTGCTTTCTTTGCCATAGTCTACAATTTCCGTCTAGAACAAATCGTCGTCGAAATCGTCAAAGTCGTCGAAATCGTCGTCGTTCCTTACAGAGCTATTCGGCATTTGCGTGCCGATAGGCATCATTATTATAGGTTGCACGATGGGCGGCAACTGTATTATCGGAGTAAACGGAGAGTTCGGACCGTATCCGTAATCGTCTTCGCGTCTTCTCTGCATTGCGGCGCGACGTTCCGCTTCCGCTTTTTCCTGCATTTTTTTCTTCTTAGACATTTTATCCTCCCTATTCTCCGTAGGTGTCGAAAATGCTGTAAGGCACTTTCTTCTTAGCAAACAAACTTAAAATAAACGTAATTAGCGGGAGTCCCAAAAGTATAAGCAGTCCGTATCCGCCGGTGAAACCGCCCGCGCCCGTAACTCCGCCTATAAGT
>DJPE01000094.1:0-1454 GCA_002439705.1 Christensenella sp. UBA6420 | reverse complement strand
ACTATACCGCCGTAATTCATTTTACCCGCGACGTCGGTAATATAAGCGAGTCCGCCGAACGCCGTAATCGCCGCGCAAAGCAACATTACTATGCTGCCCAAAGGTAAAAGTTTTGTTATCCTTCTGCCGCACATTCCGATGAAACATTTAATGAACATCACAAGAGCGGTGATTATATAAACTATCATTGCGACGGGGAAAGCCAAAATTATATATTGCGCTATCGTATCCGCCATGCCGACTTCCACTTTCGCTATCATAGCGTCGTACAAGGGGCTTTCGCCGATATTTATATCCATATTTAGTTTGTTTCCGACGTACTTAATAAAGCCGAAAATAGGATCGAGCGCGGAATAATAAATTCCCGTGTCGGTCTTTTCTTCATCGCCGGTTTCGGTTTTATCACCCGTTTCATCGCCGGTTTCGGTTTTATCACCCGTTTCGTCGCCGGTTTCGGTTTCCGC
Organism: Christensenella sp. UBA6420; assembly: GCA_002439705.1. Lineage (GTDB taxonomy): Bacteria > Bacillota > Clostridia > Christensenellales > DTU072 > CAG-1782. Next base: position 990 of record DJPE01000094.1, on the reverse strand, counting down.
TTCGTCGGCGTTCGACGCTTCGGTATCGGAAGGAGTTTCTTCTTCCGAAGGCGTTTCTTCGCCGGAAGGAGTTTCCGTCTTTTTGGCTTCGGTTTCCATAAACAACGCCGTAAACTGCGAAGGTATGGCTTCTATCTTAACGTAGTTTAATGCAAAGTACGCTACGGATACCAGCATAAGGAGCATCATAATAAAGCAAACGAACTTTCTCATTACGAAGAAGTAGTCTTTTTCCTTTCTTTGCTTCTTGTCTTCGGGCAGAGTATAGTAGCGATTGTCTATTCCGCCGACAGCCGCTATTTTCGCGCGGTATCTTGCGTTCTCGGTGGCGTAATTCTGTCTTGCCCTTAAAGTTGCGTTATATTCTTTACGTCTTGCCTTTGCTTCTTTCTGTTTAAGTTCTTTTTTGCTCATTTTGCCCGCGGAAGGTCTGGCGGAACCGTATCCGCCTGCGGAATATGTTGAGTTATAACCGTTATAACTGCGTTTGTCAGCCATTTCACCACCCACCGAACAGGATTTATCGACGTAGCTTTTTCTTGACGAAAGACAGACTACTTCGACTATACATAGTAATTGATAATACTATATGCTATATTTTAGCATACGCCGAAAAAAATATCAATAGTAATTAAAGATTTTTTTAAGCCTTTTAATGGAAACGGCTCGATAAAAAAACGCCGTTATCGGCGACTCTTCCGACGATTTTTTGCATTTTCGTCAACTCTGCGATTTTCGTTGAGAAAAACGGTTAATTACCAAAATCGGAAATTTCGGCGTTACGCATAAATTAGACGAATTTCAAAGCCGTGCTTTGAGCGAATTTATCGCTCGGCAAAGTGAAGTTCCGCCGTGGCGGAGTGAAGTTGTCACACAGTGACAGTGAAGTTGCCTAACGGCAGTGAAGTTTCGAGTGAAACTCGAAGTTAAGGATAAGATATTAGAAAAGGATAGAGTGATTTTTGTGCTATCCTTTTTATTTTGCTTATA
>DJPE01000025.1:2427-2913 GCA_002439705.1 Christensenella sp. UBA6420 | reverse complement strand
GACAATCGTGATAAAAGAATTGTAACCGTAAATCTAAAATCTTTTAACTCGGATTATATCTTTTTTGTCAAAGGTAAATGTTTACTCAATTTACAAACCACGTATTCACGAATGGCACAAGACGAGCAAGAAGATTTTAAGTCCACCGTTATCGAAAAAAATTTGGGCGATATTTTGTGGGCAAGAGTGTATTCCGAGCTTGAAGGAAGCATGAATTTAGAAAACGTTCCGACTACGCGCACTATGTTGGAACAAATTAAAAAGGGTTCCGTGCCAAAAAATAAGAATGAAATCATTGCTAAAAATATGATTACAGCAATGGATTTTATTATGAAGAAACCTGAGTTTAACAAAGAAAACCTATATCGCCTTTATAACATATTAAGCAAAGATTGCCTGGAAGACAGCCAAAAACTAAACGGAAATTATTATAGAAACGATAGCGTATATATCGGCAACTACGAAGGCTGTCCCGCTGAAAAAATC
>DJPE01000025.1:2233-2411 GCA_002439705.1 Christensenella sp. UBA6420 | reverse complement strand
ACGTCTGTATGAACAATTTTTTCGATTTCGTCAATGCAAATCTGAACGACAAAAAGAGTAATATCAAAGAATATTTGCCGCATATTTGCCATTATTACGTGTTGTATATACACCCTTATTTCGACTATAACGGCAGAACTGCAAGAATGGTTTCTCTTTGGATTAGTTTTTTGCAAAA
>DJPE01000025.1:311-2153 GCA_002439705.1 Christensenella sp. UBA6420 | reverse complement strand
GCATTAAGCGAAACGAGAGATATGGAAAACGATATGACATATTTCTTGATTTATATTATGAATACGTCAATCGGTTATTCCCTGCTCTATAAAAACCTGAATTATATATGCGACGAAATGTTAAAAAAAGGCGTAACGTTGACGAATTACGAAAAGACTTATATAAAGAAAATCTTGCTCGGTGCAGAAGACGGATATTTCGATTACAAAAAATTTCTGTCCGTAGCCAATATAGACATATCGAAACAAGCGGCATTGAAAGCATTAAATAAATTGGTCGAATACGGACTTTTATCGAGTATGATAAACGATAAAAAGGCAAAACTGTTCAAACTTAACAATGAGTTTGTCAAATATCGTTGGGAAAAAGAAAATAAATAGTATTTATTTGTTAAACGCATTCTTTTTCGAAGAATGTCATTGCTCTCAATAATTTTCTCCGAGAAACGGAATTTACTTTTTCTCCAAGAATAATGCGTTTTGCAAGCTATTTGTGTATTGACAGGAATAATAAATAATTATATAATAATTGTATATTGTGTGGCGGTGCGATTATACGCCCGCCTACTTTTTCAAAACAGGAGTCAATTATGAAAAAGAATACCAAAACGCCTACCGTGAACGCAGAACCCGTCGTAAATAACAACGCAGCCGCTCCCGAAATGAAGCCCGGCGACGAATTGCAAATCTACTACAACGACGCTTACATGCGCGAAAGACAAAGACTTAACGACATCTTCGGCGTAATCGCGGAAGAACAACCCGTCGCCGAAAAAGAAGTGATCGTAGAACCCGATATGAGCGATTTCGTACACGTCAGAGAATACAAAAAGATGAAACGCAGAGCCGCGGCTCTCGGCGTATTCACCGCGATATTCGCGATAGCTACCGTCGTGCTCGTCGTGCTTAAAGTTCTCGGTAAATAGTATTTCTCTTAAAATATAAAGTAAAAACGCCCTGTTTTCGGGCGTTTTTTTATAAACTTTTGAATAGACAAAAATTGCGCCCCGTATTTTTACGGGGCGTTAATTTTTAGTCTTTCTTTTCGGGTTCGGCTACGCGGATATTCGCTTCGCGAAGCTGTTTTTCGGTGACTGCGCAAGGCGCTCCCATAAGAAGGTCCTGAGCGTTCTTGTTCATCGGGAAAGCTATTATTTCTCTTATGCTCGTTTCGTGCGCCAACAACATTACTATTCTGTCTACGCCCGGAGCGATACCCGCGTGGGGCGGCGCGCCGAACTTGAACGCGTTGTATAAAGCGGAGAACTTACTTTCGATTACCGATTCGTCGTAACCCGCGATTTCAAACGCTTTTATCATAATTTCGGGGTCGTGGTTACGGACTGCACCCGAAGACAATTCGTATCCGTTGCAGACTATGTCGTATTGATACGCAAGGATTTCCAACGGGTCGAGATTATTCAACGCGTCGAGTCCGCCCTGCGGCATCGAGAACGGGTTGTGGCAGAATTCTATTTCGCCGCTTTCTTCCCCTATTTCGTACATCGGGAAGTCCACTATCCAGCAGAAACGATATGCGTTCTTTTCGATAAGGTCCATTGCCGTGCCGAGTTCGGTACGAACTAAGCCTGCGCATTTAGCGGTGTTTTTCTTATCGTCGCCGGCTACGAGAGCGATAAAGCTGTCCCCTTCGAGATTAAGTTTTTCGGCGATTTCCTTTTCCTTGCCCGCAAGGAATTTCGCTATACCGCCCGAAAGAGTTCCGTTCGCAGCGTGTTTGAAGTAGTAGAAAGAACACCCTAATTCCTTTTCCGCTACGAAACCGTTAAGCCCGTCTATGTACTTTCTCGTCTTGTCGAAGTTCTTGACCACGACGGCTTT
>DJPE01000025.1:0-246 GCA_002439705.1 Christensenella sp. UBA6420 | reverse complement strand
AAAAGTTCGGTTACGTTTTCTATTATTAACGGGTTTCTCAAATCGGGTTTGTCCGTGCCGTATTTTTCGATGGCGTCGAGATATTTTATTCTGCGGAAAGGAGCTTGGTCTATGGTCCAATCTGAGAATTTAGCGAAAAGCTCGGGTAAAAATCCTTCGAGTACCGCAAAAACGTCTTCCTGTTCGGCAAAGCACATTTCTATATCCAACTGATAGAATTCGCCGGGAGAACGGTCGGCTCTCGCG
>DJPE01000036.1 GCA_002439705.1 Christensenella sp. UBA6420 | reverse complement strand
CTTTTCACACCGAAAAGAAAGTACGAACCCTATACAAGCAAATAAAAAAGGATAGAACAATAAATCACTCTATCCTTTTCTAATAACTTATCCTTAACTTCGAGTTTTACTCGAAACTTCACTGCCGTTAGTCTTCTTCACTATCGCTATGGCGATAACTTCACTCAAAGCATAGCTTTGAACTTCACTTTTAATAGTCTGATAATCCCAACAAATAATCTACCGATACGTCGTAGGTACGGGCTATCGTGAACAGGGCTTCGGCGGTAGGTTGTCTTTCGGATTTCAGCCAATAAGTCACGCAGGCTTGCGACACGTTTATCGAAGCGGCAAACTCTTTTTGCGTTATGTTTTCATTCCCGATAAGCTCTTTCAGCCTTTCGCTAAACCGATTTTCCATAGACCGATAATAAACCATAGTTAATTTATAACCTAAAAAATTAACTTTTGGTAATTGACTAATGACTTCCTATAATATATAATGTGATTAACTATTGTGAATAATACTTGCATTTTTGCAAAAAGGAGGACGCAAAATTGAAAAAAGTAAAGAAAGTATTAGTTATTTTATGTACGATAGCTATCGTTTTATCGTCGTTTATGCTTGTAGGCTGTGACAAGGACGCAGGTAACGGCGATAACGGCGGCACGAACACGGAAACGAACTCGAATACAAACACGGATATTTCCACATATGTAAGAGTTGACGCAGACGGAAACGAAAGTGCGGACGGTAAGTATATTTTGTTCGGTTCTTATCCGCAGTCGAAAGTCACCGACGAAACCGTTTCCGCAGCCCTTACCGAAGCGGCAGGGGCATTACCCACGAAAGAAAGCGACGGGAATTGGACGTCTTACGGATACGACGTTGTGATCTCGGTCGTTGCGGGCGACGGGTCGGCGGAAGAACCCGTCAACGTGGTCGCGTCGAAAACGATAAAGATTTATTCCCGGTATATCGACAGGGAATATAACGGTGCGCGTTACAGGGGAATATACTTTTTAGATTATAGACCTTTTACATATTTAGATTGCGGTGAAATAGCAGAAAGTATGTTTTCGAGTGAAGAAGAAATGAACGAATGGTTAGATTCCATAACGCAAGAAGGGATGGAAGAAAACTGGATAATTCCGACGGAAGAAAACGCATTGCAAGCACGCAACGGATATACAACGGGTTCCGTCTATTGGTTCAAGTACGAGCCTATTAAGTGGAGAATACTCGAAGAAAAGGACGGCAAAGCGTTCCTTATGTCCGATACGGCGTTATACAGCAGGGAGCTGAACGATATTTTTACCTATAACCACAAAAAAATAACCGAAGACGATTGGTATTTCTACTGTAACTACGCCGCAAGCGATTTAAGAAAATGGCTTAACGGTAGTTTCTATAACGACGCGTTTTCCGACGGGCAAAAAGATATGATAGCAGTAACCACCGTAAGTAACGGTAAGGACAGCTACTGGGACGAAGACTATGCTATGTATTGGTGCGAAGATACCGAAGATAAGGTGTTTTTACTTAGCGAAAATGAAGTCATCGACGATAAGTACGGTTTTGCTGCGGACGACCCGTTTGAAACGAAAGATACGGCAAGAAGATTGCAGGCTTCCGATTATGCATTGGGCAACGGTTGTTATTCGGGAAACAACGGAAATGAGTTGTGGGATAGCTTATTGGACATATACTTGTATAGAGAGGAAGTATGCGAAGTTAAAGAAGGTTGCTATTGGCGTATTCGCTCGTTAGGAGCCGCCGAGATTTCCGACGACCCGTTAGTTTCGCCCGACGGAAATTTATACGGTGCCGACTGCACGGGCGCAATGACTTTCTTCGGTATAGCTCCCGTAATATGGCTTAATCTTTAATTCGGATATTCGTAAATAAGAAAACGCCGACGGACGGTAGTCAGTCGGCGTTTTTAGTAGGTATAATTAACGATTATTCCTGATTGTTGAGTATATCGAGGCAAGCCATAATGGCTTTTACGCAGCCGTCGATACCGAGTAGGGAAGAGTCAAGGGATATATGGTAGTTTTTGGCGTTGCCCCATATTTTACCCGTGAAGTAGCTGTAATAGGAAGCTCTCGCTTTGTCGGTTTTCGTGATTATGGACTTGGCTTTGTCCTGCGTTACGCTTTCTCTTTTCGCCACTCTTTCTATTCTGTCGTCAAGGGGAGCGTGAATGAATACGTTAAGTACGTTTTCGTTGTCTGCGAGAACGTAATCCGAGCATCTGCCGACTATTACGCAGGGTTCTCTGTCGGCGAGCTGTTTTATAATTTTGGACTGCTCGACGTAGAGCTGTACGGAAATAGGTTGTTCGTACATATAAAATGCGCCCGTTCCCCAAAAGAACTGCGGTTTACGCTCTTCGTTTTCGGCGATAAAGTTGGCGGCGAGTCCGCTGTTTTTTGCGGTTTCCAAAAGAAGTTCTTTGTCGTAACATTTTACGTTCAACGCTTTTGCGAGTTCTTCTCCGACGTGTCTTCCGCCGCTTCCGTTTTCTCTGCCTATGGTAATTACGGTCTTTTTCATTGCTACGGTTCTCCTTTAATATTTTCTTTCTCTATTTATATGATAATATGTCGCAAAAAAATTTTCAAGATACAAATTTTAAGCGACATTACGCCACGTCTTGCATTTGCTCGGCTTCTTTCGCTTCGTCGAGAGCCGTCTGTTTAAGCTGATATTCGCTTTTTCCTTCGGCGATTTCCTTTATAAGGCGGTTATGGACTTCTTCGGTAAGAAAGAATTTCTTTTTGTAAATAAGCGCCGCCGCCGTCATGAATACTATCGGTATTACGCACATGCAGATAAGAAGAGCTTGCTTTTTGGAGTCGGGGATGGTACGAAGTATCCCGTCTATTCTTTCCATTTTTTCGTCCGCCGTAATGAGTCCTCGCGGCACGTCGTTTTCCGCAGCGCTTATACCGTTGGTGTAGACGGTTACGCCCACAATAATATAGACTATCATCACCAAAAACTGCGTAAGAGCCGACGACATCTTTGCGGTGAAAGGACGGAGAGAGAAGATAAGACCTTCGTCGCGTTTGCCCGTTTTCCACTCGTTGTATTCCACGGTGTTGGCTAAACTTATTATCATTATCATATAGAAGCCGCCGCCGTATCCGACGATAAAGTTCGCGAGAGCAAGGATAAGGAATTTAAGGTCCATATCGGCTATGATAAGTCCGAAAATATCCATATGGAAGTTCTTTATTCCCGTCGGGATACACAACCCGCAGACGAGCATAAGAGCGTATCCTATTATTGTCGTGAAAGCGCAGGAATAGAGAAGTTTATCCCGTCCGAACTTCTTTGAAAGCCACGGATAAATCACGGTAAAAACTACGCCTAACGCGCCGCCGAGTCCCCCGAAAATCATAGTTAGGGTACCGTTATAGCCGAATTCGAAATATATGTAACTCATGCTTAATCCGCCGCCGACTACGCCCGTGCCCGTCTGATAAATAAGGGCAATAAGAGCGCACCACATAAGTTGGTCGTTTTTGAAAAGCACCTTGAACATATCTTTAAGGGTCATTGCCTTAGTCTTTTCGGTAAGGACAAGCGGCTTTTCTTTCACACCGAACACGGTGAACATCTGGAAGCCGAACATAAGGATAGCGGAAGCTACCGCAATGAGCATAAAGGCTCTCGGTGCGCTGCCGCCGATAGGGTTCGCTCCGATTGCGAGTACGGGAATAATAAAGCCCGCTACCGCTCCGCCGATACTTGCGGCTATCTGCGCAAAGGAAGTAAGTCTGTTACGGTCGTGTTCGTTAGACGTAAGAGAAGGGAGCATACCCCAGTACGAAATATCGTTCATAGTAAAGGTTATGCTGAACAGGAAATACATTACCGCAAGGAAACCTATAAAAGCCCATCCGTCCAACGGCACGCTGAACACCGCCACTACGACTATGCCGGTAAGCAACGCTCCCAAAAACATCCACGGCTTGAATCGTCCGAAACGGGAACGGGTATTTTCGACTATTCCGCCCATAATGGGGTCGTTGAAGGCGTCGAATAATCTTGCCGCAATGATGATAAAACTAATCGACGTAAATTGCGCCGTCGTTAAAGTCTTCGTAAAAAGTACGAAAGTGATAAGATTTCCGTTAAAGAGCATATAAAGGAAATCTCTTCCGATAGTACCCAAAGGATACATCCAAAAATTCCGCTTCGACAGTTTGTCGCTGTTTTCCGCTTGCGTAATTTCGGCGTTATTTGCGCCGTTTGCGTTTTCCATTGTCCCTCCGTGAGAAAAAGTATAAAAATATGATAACATCTCTCCGCGGCTAAATCAATACCGATTTTTCAAAAATCGAACGACGGGGCATTATTAAGTTATTGTAAGGCGATTATCTTTTTATAAGTTCGTCCACGGAAATATCGAAAATATCCGCAAGCGTAATCAACGTAAAAATATCGGGTACGCTGTATCCGTTTTCGTAATTAGAAACCAAACTCTTTTTCCCGCCCAACTTTTCCGCAAGCTCGCTTTGCGTCATCTTGTGTAACAAGCGGTACTCTTTAATGTTCTTCTGAATGTTTTCTCGAAAAATCTGCTCGTTCATATTGACAATTGTACAAACTTCTTGTACAATCTACATAAATGTACAAGCTATTTGTACTAAAAACAAAAAGGAAGGAACTTAAAATGAAAGACAAAACGACGGCAGGTATTTTCGCACTTTTTATCGGGGGATTGGGGATACACCACTTTTACCTTAACGAAAAAACGGCGGGTATATTGTATTTATGTTTTTGTTGGACGGGTATTCCCGCAATTCTCGCATTTATCGACGGAATAAGATATTTTTGTATGGATGAAGAAAAATTTAACGCAAAGTACAATTCAGGAGTAACTTCCGCTATGGCTATGCGATACGGTACGGCAAACACTCCCGTTACTACCGCGCCCGTAAAGGGGGATAAAAGCGCGGAAGCTCTTATGGGATATAAAAAACTTTTGGACGACGGACTCATTACTTTTGAAGAGTTTCAACAATTAAAAAATAAAGTACTGTCGGGAGAAGCAGAATGATGAGCAATTTAGAAAATAAAAAAATAGCAAGAGATTGCACTATATCCGCATTGTTTTTTACGTTATGTACCTTAGCTTTTGCAATGACGACTGGTCTTCTTGTCGCTATGTTTGTGTTGGGAGCTTTGCTGCTCTGCTTTCTCGTTCTGATTTTATCTTCGGTAGCTTTGCGCAAATGGCGTTTGAACGCAAGAGATAATATTAGTCGTAAAACAAAAAAATATCTTACGGCAATAGTTGTTTTATTATTTATAACTTTCGTATTTTTGTTGATAGCAATGATTTTCGGATATTTTGGATATTACTACGACGAATATTACTATATTTATTCATATAGAAATCGAAGTTTAATTTGCGAGACAATGTGTTTCATTTTTTCTTTTGCGGCAGCGGCGTTAAACATAGTGGAAATCGTATTATTTTCCATAGCAATATCCTTGGAGAAAAAAGCAATACCGCAAAAACTTTCCGCAGAAAACGTAAATAAATCGTTGCAAGATTACAGATATTTGTACGCAAACGGCTTGATTACTCGTGAAGAGTACGACACGCAAAGAGAGAAAATTTTAAGTCAATTAGGGCTATAAATATGAGCGTTTATTATTTTTTAGGTATTCAATAAAACAAAATTTTTTAGGAGAGAAGGAATATGAATGATTTGAAAAATGAAAAAATGATAAGAGATTGCACAATATCTTCGTTATTTTTTGCAATAATTACGTTTATTTTGACAATGACGGCAGGCGTATTAGCTGCGATATACGACTGTTATGACGGCGCAATACTTGCGTCGACCGCTTTGCCTCTATGCTTTATTACGATTGTTTTATCTACTGTCGCATTAAGTAAGCATAATTTTAACGGGGAAGATACGAATAGCGTTAAAATCAAAAAATTTCTTATTACGATGGTTGTTTTGTCGGTAATAATCTTTATGTTCTTGCTGATTTCTTTGATTATCGGATATTTAGAAGAAAAATTCGGCTACGATATAGTTTATTATCGGGGTGATTATTACTTTTTTTATAGCGATTGGGGGACGACAGTTTGCGTTGCAACGTGCGCGTTTTTCTCTTTTGCCGCAATGTCTGCAAGCATAGCCATAATAGCATTATCTTCCGAAGTTATATCTATGGAAAACAAAATAATTAAACCGCAAATTGAAAGCACGTCGGGAAGCGCGTATTCCGCGGTAAAATCTTTACAGGACTACAAATATTTATACGAAAACGGCTTAATTACGCAAGAAGAGTACGATACTCAAAGAGAAAAAGTTTTAAGTCAATTAGGAATGTAAAAAATACATGGTGACAAGGCATATTTTCGATAAAAACGGCGTAAAACGGCGATTTTAGCCCTTGATGATATTTTGAAGTTGACACAGGCGAATATATGTGATATGCTAAAAACAATCAAAGAAAAAAAGGGGTGCGGATATGGCAGACTGGCTTAAATATTTACTCATAGCGTTGGGCGTTGTGATAGTTTTGTCCGTCTTTTTCCATTTCGTGAACAGAGCGTTCAGGAATAAATACGGTTTCGGGCTGTACGGCGGAGCTTTGCTTATGCTTCTTGCCGCAGCAGGGATAGGCGGTGGCGGTTATCTCGCCGCTACGGGAACTACTCTTTGGGGCGTAGTGCTTATCGCGGTAGGAATTATTCCGCTCGTAATTACTCTCGTTTGGGACTTCAAAAAATGCGGCGGAGCGGGTATATGGGCGTTTTTGTTGCAGATATTGTTCTGCGTTCCGGCGTTGTTCATAATTTTCGATATTATTTTCAATAAAGGCAATTCGACTATAAACAACCCTACCGTTTACAATTCGTATTACAAAAAGTCTAAACGAGATAAAGACGAGAGATATTAAATTGTCCACTCTGTGAAGTGAATTGCCACTATGTGGCGTTAATTTCCAAAGCCGTTGCTTTGGAGTTATGGTATTCGACCAATCGTTATGCGGGATTTTTCCGCAGTCGTAAGACTTCGTGCGAAAAAAAATCTTTATCCGCATAAGTCGGACTCACAAGGAAGCAAGGCAAGTCCGCCTTGCTTTTTCTATATGTAAATTTTATATTTATTATTCTGCCCTTAACGCCGAAATCTATGATTTTGGCAATTCACGCCCGATAGGGCAATTAACTCCGCTCCGTAAGGAATGGAAATTAACCCCGAGCCGTCGGCTTGGCAATTAACCTTACTTTTACTTCGGCGGTTGTTATCCGTTTTCTCTTGGTTTTTTTGTTGTTGACATAAAACGGGTTTTAATTATATAATAATTATGGCAAATAATAATCGTGTATTGTGCGGAGAGTATATGGAAGAAAATAAGGCTTGCAAAAAAGTTAGTAAAAGAACGGTCGTAGCGGTGCTTATCGTTACGGTATGCCTTGCGATAATCGGTTTGAGCGCGGGGATAGCGGGACATACGACCTATCTTAAAGATTGCGAAGCGCAGATACTTAATTACGATACCGATTTTAAGGCGACCACTCCGCAGACTCTCACTTATTTTTACGAAGACGGAACTAAGGAAATAGATTTGCAAAAAGTCGCGGTAGTAAGCGACGGAGCTACTTTATCCGTAGAGAAAATTCAGGACGAAGACACTAAGGTAACGAAAGCCGAAAGTACGGTAATAGACCTTACCGCTCACGCTCAAAGACTTGCGGTGTGCCGCGTAGTCAGTAAGAACGGCGTAGGCAAGACCGATTACAGAATTACCTTAGCTCCCGCATCCGCCGAAAGTAACGTAATAGACTTCAACGTGTCCGACGCGACGATAGACCTTGACGATATTACCTTTAATTATAGCGGAGAATACGACGTAATTTTGCCGACTCCCACGAAGACTTACACGTCGTCCGCCACGGGCAACACTTATAACTATTCCTTTTTGGGTTGGTACACGACTCCCGATTACGACGAGAGCAGTAAAATAAGCGTTATCGAAAAAGGTTCGGCGGGCGAAATTTCCGTTTACGCGAAGTTTGCGGACAGGGCGGAAGCCGCGGTAAATAAAGACGGTTACACTTACGTTACGTTCGGAAACTATCCGCAAACGCAGGTGACCGATTACGCTCTTTATTCGGCGATAAAAAAATCCGACGCCTTCAAAAACGCAGGTAACAATTCCTATTTTACCTACAACGGCACGACTTATTATAAGTTCTTACCGAGCAACGTACCTAACCTTAGCGCGAACGGTTACAGTTCGAGCAGTACCTATATTTTCAAGGTAGAGCCGATAGAATGGAGAGTTCTTACTAAGAAGAACGCCACTCCGTCGGGTAGAGTAATTCTTTTGTCGACCAATATTCTCAACTGCGCTGCGTATTCGACCAACGACGAAACTCTTATGAAAACGCTGTACAACACTCTTTCGCAGAATAAAATAACTTCGAGTATCTTTAATCTCGACAATTTTATGAAGTCTTTCTTCGACGGCGACTCGGCTTTCGGACAAGACGGCGGCGACAGCACGATACTTAAACTCGCTAAATTGCAGGTAGACGCGAACTATCTCCGTACTACCATGAACGGAATGGTAGACACTATGTTTAACGGTACCGAAAAGTCGAAAATCACGGCGAGAAGTTTTAACCGCTACGACTGGCGCGGAAACACTTCGAGCTATTCCTGCACGATATGGCCGCTCAATTACAGCGAAGCCATTAACGAAAATTACGGTTTTAACAAAGACTACCGCGAGAACGACCCGTTAAGGAAGGCGTTGGTCACCGATTTCGCCGCGGCGAACGGCGTTTATAAATCGACTAACCTTGCTCATCAGGGACAGGGCAGCTGGTGGTTACGCGGTGCGGGCGGCGGGCAGGGAAAAGCTGTCGGCAACGCTACCGACGGATACGGATATAAAGACAAGAGAATAGCTTACGTAAAATATACGGGATACGTACACGCGTACGGCTCGTTGAACAATAATATACGAAGCGGAGTAAGACCCGCGCTTTACGTCGATTACGGCAGCGTGGCGTAACCGGTTTTTCAAAAATAAAGTTTACAAGGAGATATAATAATGGGTAAATTTAACGGCGGCTTCGGCGGCGGTAACAATATGCAGCAGCTTATGCGTCAGGCGCAGAAAATGCAACACGATATACAGGTAGCGCAGGAAGAACTTGCCGATACCGAAGTAGTGGCTACCGCAGGCGGCGGAATGGTGGAAGTAGTAATGACCTGCGACAGAAAATTGAGTTCTATAAAAATCGACCCCGCGGCGGTCGATCCCGACGACGTGGAAATGCTCGAAGATATGATAGTGGCGGGAATAAACGAAGCCATGAAATTAGTAGACGAAGAGAACGAAAGAGTAATGGGTCCGCTTACCGGCGGCATGGGGGGACTGTTTTAAGCGATGGAAAGCGAAAGTATGGCTCGTCTAATAGCCAAGTTCCGCACCCTTCCCGGAGTGGGGTTAAAGACGGCTACGAGATACGCTTACAGCGTGATAGAAAAAGACGAAAACTATGCGGAAGAATTTGCCGAAGCGATAGTGGACGCAAAAAAGAAAATTCATTTCTGCAAAGAGTGCGGCAATTACACCGACGCGGAAATCTGCGATATATGCGCTACCCGCGACAAGTCGGTAATATGCGTGGTCGCAGAACCGAAAGACATTGCTCCGTTTGAAAAAATGGGCGATTATAACGGCGTTTATCACGTTTTGCACGGCGTAATCGATTTTCAAAAGGGAGTCGGCGTAGACGATATAAGGATAAAAGAACTTTTAGCCCGTCTTACGGGAGTCAAGGAAGTAATCGTCGCCACCAACCCCGACATAGGCGGAGAACTTACCGCTACCTATTTAGCTAACCTAATAAAACCGCTCGGAATAACGGTAAGTCGTCTGGCGTACGGAATAAGCGTCGGCAGCGAAATAGAATACGCCGACGAACTTACTTTGCAGAGAGCGTTAAAAGACAGAAAGAATTTGTAAAAATTCCTTTTTCCGTTTAATAATACGAATATACCGCTCCCGTTCGGCTGTTTTGCGGACAAGGAGCGGGGTTTATAGGTTAAGGATGAGTATAGCCGCGTTCAGCCCTGATATGTAGAGATACCACACCGAAAGAAGCAGGCAGAACAGCCAATTTATTTTGGTTTTTTTAGCGTTTATTACGGTGACGAACACGCTGTCGGCGAAGAGAAGGATCGACAGGCAGAACGCTCCTATTATCGAATGAAGTCGGAAAAAGATAAGGCACCAGACGGGGTTTCCGACGGCGAGAAGAATTACGCTCCACAGATATTTTCGCAATTTGTTGTCGATTAAAAATTCAGCCGTAGCCACGGCGAACAGGACGTACACCATAAGCCACAGAAGAGAATGGATTTTTTCGTTCGTTACGGGCGACGTAAGGTGAGCGAACCACTCCGAACGGGGAGTCATAAAAAGGGCGTTTATCGCGCCGATTACGAGTATCAGTCCAAGACTTATCGAAAAAGATACGAAGCGTTTGTAAGTAAGCATTTTATAATTTATTAAAAATGGGGGCAAACTATGAGAGAATATGAAATTAAAATCAAAGTCGGCAGCGCAACCGTTCCCGTGGCGGTAAAGACCGCTTGCGTAAAAAACATAAGTATGCGTTTCGACGGCGTTTCTTTCATAATAACCGCCCCCGAAAGCAATACGGAAGAAGATGCCCGGAAGTTTGCCGAAAAGCACGTAAGGTGGATAAAAAACAGGTACAAACCGGCGGGAGAAACGCACGGCGATATAAAAAATACCGTTACTTACCTGGGAAAAAACTATCGCCTTATTATATCGAGCGGGAGTCCGAGAGTGGTAATTTCCGACGACGTAATTATAGTTTTCGCGCCCGATGGAGACATGGAAAAGGCGAAAGCGATTTTCATAAAGTTCTGGGAAGAAAAAGCGTTGAAATATTTTACCGCGAAAACCGAGCATTTTTACAAACTTTACGGCAGATATTTATGCGTACCGAGCATGCCCGAAGTAAAAATAGTCAAGGTGAACAGTTACTGGGGGCAGTGCGTTTCGGGTAAACGCCGCATAATAAAATATAATATGTACGCCTTGCAGTTCGACGAACGGTATTGCGATTATCTCGTCTGTCACGAACTTACGCACTTCCGTCACCACAACCACGGCGTAAATTTTCACGCGACGTTAAATAAAATTTTTCCGAACGAAAAAGAAGTCGCGAAAACAAAAAAGGAACGGCAGACGAAAATGTGGTTCGATTTGCAATAAAATAACAGATAAAAAAAAGAACGCTCAAAAAAGCGTTCTTATTTTTTGGAGCTGGTAATCAGATTCGAACTGATGACCTGTTCATTACGAGTGAACCGCTCTACCGACTGAGCCATACCAGCAACACTTTAATAGTTTAACCGCAATTCGTCGGTTTGTCAACGGAAAAAACGGCTTCGGCAAAAATAATATATAAATTATGGCGCAACAAAAAAAACTATGTTATACTATATAATACTATTATCTTAAGTTATTAGGAGAGAAAAATATGTGTGGAATAATAGGTTACGTCGGCGACAGACAAGCTACCGACGTCATAATAAACGGATTAAAATATCTCGAATACAGGGGATACGACAGTAGCGGCGTAGCCGTGGTTTGCCCCGATGGAACGATAAAACTCGCAAAAAAGAAAGGGCGTATAGTAAATTTGGAAAATTACCTTAAAGAGTACCCCATAGACGGGCATCTCGGCATAGGGCATACGAGATGGGCTACCCACGGAGAACCGTGCGACGAGAACGCGCATCCTTTTATCAGCAACAACAGACGCTACGCCGTGGTACATAACGGTATTATCGAAAACTATCTCGAAATAAAAGAAAAACTCATGCGTAAAGGCGTGATTTTTTCCAGTCAGACCGACAGCGAAGTCGTCGCTCACCTCATAGAACATTACGATATGGGCGACCCGAAAAAGGCTATTTTGCAAGCCGTGTCGGAGCTTAAAGGGGCTTTTTCTTTGGGAATAATCTGCGCCGATACTCCCGACATTCTTTACGCGGCGAAAGTCGATAATCCGCTTATCGTCGGCACGAACGGAAAAGAAAGTTTTATCTGCTCCGATATAAACTGTTTCCAAAAAGAACTCGACGAATGTATCGTTCTCGACAACGGTCAGTTTGCGATATTAACGACTCGTTCGATAAAACTTTACGACTTCTGCGGTAACCCCATTAAGAAAATATTTACAAAAGTGGACAAGACCGAAGACGGCGAAGCATCTGCTTACGAGTGTTTTATGGACAAGGAAATAAAAGAAATTCCTTCCGCTTTGTCCAGAGCTATCGAAAATTACCGCAAAGGGGAGTTCGGAAAAATCGACGCCGAATATCTCAAATCGGTGAAGAGAATTAACGTGGTAGCCTGCGGTACGGCATTGCACGCAGGACTGTACGGAGAAAAACTGTTAAGAAAGTTCGTTCCGAGCGTGGACGTCTATTCCGAAATGGCGAGCGAATTCCGTTACGGCGACGTAAAAGTGGACGAAAACACCCTTACCGTAACCATATCGCAGAGCGGAGAAACGGCGGATACTCTTACCTGTCAGCGTATGGTAAAAGAACGGGGCGGCAAGACTCTCACTATCTGCAACGTGGCTACGTCGAGTATGGTTCATTACGCCGATTACGCTTTGCTTATTCACGCAGGACCTGAAATAGCCGTAGCAAGTACCAAAGCGTATAACTGTCAGGACCTTATATTCGCTATGTTTGTACTCGATTTAGCCAAAATAAAGGGTGAAATATCGGAAAAAGAATATATAAGGCTTCAAAAAGAAATAGATTTACTGCCCCAAAAAGCGACTGAAACGTTAGAAACGAGCGAATTTATCGCGGATTTTGCGAGAAGAAACTTCACAAGAAAGAGCGTATTCTACTTAGGCAGGGGACTCGACTATTGCGTGGCTATGGAAGGCAGTCTGAAACTTAAAGAAATAAGCTATATCCATTGCGAAGCATACGCCGCAGGAGAACTTAAACACGGCACTCTCGCCCTTATAGAAAAAGGGGTTCTTGCGATAGCTATTATCACTCAGGAAAAACTTATCGACAAGACCTTGAGCGGACTTATCGAAGTAAAAACCAGGGGCGCCGACGTGGCGGTAATTACGCCCTTCGTCGACAACAAATCGATAGCCGACGTGAGCGACTGCATTATAGTGATACCGCAGACCGACGAAGCGTTGTATCCTATATTAAGCGTAATTCCCACTCAGCTTTTGGCATACTACATAGCGAGAGCGAAAGGTTGCGACATCGACAAACCGAGAAATCTCGCAAAAAGCGTGACCGTAGAATAACGGAAGATGAAAAGGTTTTCGGAGTTTATCGTAAAAAATCGTTTAGTCGTTACGATAGTCGCCGCGGTCATTTTGATTGCGAGCATAGTCGGCTCGTATTTCGTGATAGTCGGCGGCAAGATAAATTCCGATTTATTGGTATATTTACCTAAAAACACCCCCACTTACGACGGAATAGAATTTCTTAAAAAAACTTTCGATATAGAAGGCGACGCTTTCGTCGTGGTGGAAGGGACGGAAAACGACTCGGAACTTTCCGCAAGCGTAGCTAAAATGCAACGCGAAATAGACGGAATAACGCAGTTCGTGTGGTACGGCGACGTAAAAAGCATAGAAAAATACGCTAATATATTGAATTTAAGCGACAAAATAGAAGTCGAAGAACTGGAATCGTATTTAAGAAGACCTATATTGGACGAGAACGGAGAAACGATAGGGTATAATTACGTTCTGCTTATCCTTTTTTCTTATTCCCCGTCCACGAAAGAAGCCTTTGCCGTCCACGACAAAATAAGGGAAGAACTCGGCGAAAATCTCGGCAGGTCGGTCGCAATTTCGGGTATGACCGCTCTCGCGCAGTCGGTTATGACCGAAACATTGAAAGAAGTTCCTTACTATATAATTTTCAGTTTTCTTGCGGCGTTGATAATACTTTTGCTGTCGACGAAAAGTTTTTTGGAACCGTTCGTTCTGCTGTTTACGATGGGGGTTGCAATTGTCGTGAATATCGGCAGCAATATTATATTGAAAGACGTCAGTATCCTTAGTTTCGCCGCGAGCAGCGTGTTGCAACTCGGCATAACGATGGACTACGCCGTATTTATGTTGCACACCTACCGCGAAGAACGGGACAGAAGCGACCCTTTGTCCGCCGCGAAAAACGCTATTCCGCGGGGAACTATAAACGTTCTTGCCAGCGGACTTACGACGATAGGCGGTTTCGCCGCGCTGTATTTTATGCGGTTTACTATAGGGGCGGATTTAGCCAACGTGGTCATAAAAGGCGTGGTTACGAGTATTCTTACCGTGATTTTCGTTCAGCCGTGTCTTATGATATTTATGGATAAACCGATAAGAAAAACTTTGCATAAAACCCTGTATATAAACGTAGAACCCGCTACGAAAAAGGTTCTCAAAGCAAGGTACGCGATAGCGATAGTGTCGGTAGCGTTGGTTATTCCTGCGTTTTTCGGACAGAATTTCGTGGATTTCAGCTATCTTAAAATTTACGAACCGCCCGCCGAACGCACTTCGCAGGAGTTGCTTGCCGAATCGTTGCAAAACCAGATGATAATAGCCGTGCCGTACGACGTGAAGACGGGGAGTCATAAAGAGTTTATCGAAGAACTCGTAAAAGACGAAAAGATAGACTCGGCTATCGGAGCTTTCACCGCGATAAATATTCCCGAAAGTGAGTTTAAACAACTAATAAGTAACGACGCCGTAGCGGAAATTCCTTTCGTGAAAATGCTTTTTCGTAAGGTAAAAGAAAACGGAGAAGAAAAAATTTACACGCTGTATCTCGTGGAGATTGTCGGCGATACCGAAGACGAAGCGGCGTTTAAGACGGAAAAGTATCTTACAGATACTCTTGACAAGTACTTCGACGTAAGTTATCCTTTCGGTATACTGACGGGCGTGGTCGATATGGCGGACATTACCCCGGGAGATTTCTTGCGAGTGTCGTTAATAAGCGTGGGTATTATACTCGTCATTATGTGCCTGCTACTAAAATCGGTCAGAAAATCAGTTCTTATGGTAGTCCTTATAGAACTCGCCGTATGGATGAATATAAGCCTTAACACCATATTCGGCGCGAAGATAAACTTTATGATTTATATCATAATAAGCAGCGTTCAGTTGGGTTGTACCGTAGACTATGCGATACTTATGAGTACGCGGTTTGAGGAAGCTAAACAGGAATATAAGGACGCCCAAACTGCGGCGATAAAGGCAGTAAGCAGTACCTTCCCCGCGATAAGCGTGAGCGCGTCTATAATAATATCGGTGTGCATGGTCGTCTACTTTATAAGCAATAATCTGCTCGTCAGGGAGATGACGGGACTTATGGCAAGGGGAGCGGCGATAAGCTACGTACTCGTTATGCTGGTGCTACCGTGCCTACTGGTATTTTTCAAGAGAATAAAACCCGTCGATTTCAAATTCGGCGGGAGAAAAAATAAAGCGGAACTCGCCGGAAATAACGGCGACGCGACGAATAACGACGGAGGAGTCGAGTGAAAAAAGTAACCGAATTTTTATTGAAGTACAGGAATATAGTTCTGCTCGTCGTGGGCGTGATTTTAGCTATCGCGATAGTCGGCACGGTGTTCCTTGTCAAAGACGACGACAAGATAAATTCCGATATGATAAGTTATCTGTCCGAAGATTTCGACACGCAGAAAGGGTTGACTTTCCTTAAACAGAATTTCGGCATAAGGGGCGACGCGATGGTCGTCGTACGCGGCTCCGAAAACGACGAAGAGCTGAAAAAGTCCGTCGAAAAGATAAGGCAGACCGACGGAGTTAAAAAACTTATCTGGGCGGAAGACGCCGAAGCTCTCGACGGAATAAAAAAGTCTTTGGCGGACCTTAATATAAACTTTGAAAATCTTGACGAAGAAGAACTTTTGTCCCTTATTCAGAGTAACGAACTTTTGTCGGGATACGCCGAGTATATAAAGTTGCTCGGAATTACCGATATGAAAATAGACGCTGCGTCCTTACGCGATTATCTTAAACGGAAAGTCGATAACGAAGACGCTTACGACTACGTTCTTATGATAATGCTCGAAGAAGCCCCGTCCACGAGCGCGTCTTATGCCGTTATGGACAGTATAAAGGCGGAATTCAGCGACAGAGAATTCGCCGCGTCGGGCACTACGGAAACGTCGCAGGCTCTTATGACCGACACTCTTAACGATCTTCCGAACTTCCTTATCTACGCGGTTATTGCGGCGGTGGTTATTCTACTTTTGTTTACGCCGAGTTTTATAGACCCCGTTATAGTAATGCTCACGTTGGGCGTAAGTATAGTAATCAGCATGGGCTGTAACTATCTCTATCCGTCGATAAGTATAATAAGTTTCGCTACGAGCGCGGTTTTGCAGCTTGCCATTACTATGGACTATTCCGTGTTCTATATGCACACTTATAAGCGGAACAGAAAACTTATGCCCGCGTATGACGCCACCGCGAAATCTTTACCCGAAGCGGCGGGGAGCATAATAGCGAGCGGACTTACCACGGTGGGCGGTTTCGCCGCGCTTTATTTTATGCGTTTCAAATTGGGCGCGGATATT
Source organism: Christensenella sp. UBA6420 (assembly GCA_002439705.1). Taxonomy (GTDB): domain Bacteria; phylum Bacillota; class Clostridia; order Christensenellales; family DTU072; genus CAG-1782. Next base: position 180 of record DJPE01000036.1, on the reverse strand, counting down.
GCGGGAGTCCTTATAAAAGGCGTAATTTTAAGTATAGTTACGATACTTATCCTGCAACCTATAATGACTCTTATTCTGGATAAAGCCGCCGAAAAAACCACGCATAACTTTATCGGCAAGGCAGAAACTTTAATAAAGAAGAAAAAACCCGCGTTCAAGGGAATAAAACAAGGCGACGTG